>VGZQ01000099.1 GCA_016872535.1 Rhodospirillales bacterium
CGGCGCGGCGGCGGGAGGAGCGGCGGCGGGCGGGGCGGACGGAGAAACCACGGCTTCGATGCCGAGCCGGCCCATGGCCGAGAGCAGCTTGAACACGGCGATCGCCATGTCGGTTTCGGCGGACGCCGCGTCGGACGACGCGTTGATGAGCGCGGTTTCGCCCGCGAGCACGTCGATCAGCGAACGGCGGCCGAGCGCGCGTTCCTTGCGCGCCAGCTCCAGGAATTCGGCGGCGATGTTGGCTTCGTTGCGGAGATGCTCCAGGTTCTGCCGGGAGGTTTCCAGTTCCTGCCAGGCGTTGCGCGCCTGCTCCTGCACGTTGTCGAGGGCATCGCCGTATTTGTTTTCCGACGAAATCAGGTTGAACTCGCTCGCCTTCAAGGTGTTGATGGCGGTGAGGCCGAGGTTGAACGAATACTTGCCCTCGACCTTGATCATGCGCTCGTTCTTGTTGCCGATGGTGCCGTCGAAGTCGTTCTTGTGCCCGTGCTCGCCGACCAGGTTGATGGTCGGGGCGAACTTGTCGGAAAACGTCTTGGAGACGTTGTTGCGCGCGATTTCCGTGGTCAGCTTGGCGGCCTTGAGCTGCGGATTGTCGCGGGCGGCGATGTCGACCACCTCGTTCAGCGTTGCCGGCAGCCGGTCGAGCGGCAGGCGCGGAATCGCCATGGTGGCGGGCCGTTCGGGCAGCTTGTCGAACACGTTGAGATAGCGGTTGCGGGCGGTCTGCAGCGCGCCCTCGGCGCGCGCCCGCGCGGCCTGCGCCGACGCGAGCTGGCGCTTCGATTGCAGCACGTCGGTCGAGAAGCCGGAGCCGCGCTGCACGCGCGCGTCTTCCAGTTCGGTCTGGCGCTTGATGTTGTCTTCCGAGCCGCGCGAGAATTCGAGGATGCGCGTGCGGCGCAGGAGGTCGAGATAGGCGGTGACGCCTTCGAGCAGGACCACCTGCTCGATCGCGTCGCGGGTGGAACGCGCCTGCTCGTACGAAAGCCGCGCGTTGTCGATGGCGCGGTTGGTCGAGCCGAAGTCCCACAGCAACTGCGTGATCTTGACCTCGAACTCGCGCGGCGGGATCGAGGTGTCGGCGGTGTTGTTGCCCTTGAACTGCCGTTCGTAGCCGTAGTTGCCGGTGAGGTCGAGTTTCGGGAACCAGTCGCCGAGGGCCTCGCGCGCCTTTTCGTTCGCGGCCTTCATGTCGGCCTCGGCCGCCTTCACCCGCTTGCTGATCTTGAGGAGATCGGGCAGCACCTCGGGCAGCGTTTCGGCCTTAGCCGCGCCGGCGGCAACGAGCGAAGCCGCCACGGCGGCCAAAACCGTCGCCCGCATGTGAACGAATTCCGCCACGGTCCGTATGCCCTCGCCTGGACGAAAACCGGGCCTGCGATTATCCGCGCGCAGGTCTCGCTTTGGACACAAACCATAGCGTGTCCGCCGGCCGGCGTACATTATTGAGTGGCGGGTTCCGGCGGTTAATTCCGGGGATAATCCCCCGCTACTCCCCCGCCAGCCACGCAACCGAGGAGGCACCCTCGTCCGGCGCGAAAAGACCGGCCAATCCGGCCACCAGCCGGGCGAGATCGGAATCGAGCCGCCAGGGCGGGTTGACCACGATCAGGCCGCAACCGTTGAGCCGTTCGGAATTGTCGAGTCGATGGATCAGCAATTCGGCGGCGAGAATCCGGCGAATCGCCGATTCGGCGAGCGCCGCATGGAACCGATCCACCGGCGCGCGGGACTTGATCGGATACCAGAGAACGAAGATCCCGGTCGCGAACCGGCGATGGCCGTCCTTCAATCCCCGGAGCAGATGATCGAACTCGTCGCGTTGCTCGAACGGCGGGTCGATCAGCACGACACCGCGCTTCGGCGGCGGGCGAATCCCCGCCGCCATTGTTGATTCGCCGCGAGGATTCGCTCGCGGCAGCGGGGGCAGCCAGGCGCGGATCGCCTCGTAGCCGTCCATGCGGCGGATTTCGACCTGCCCGTCGCCCCGGAATTCGCGCGCCAGCGCGCGCGCGTCCTCGGGGTGCAGTTCCGCGCACCATAACTTGTCGCTCTTGCGCAGCAAGGTTCGCGCAACGCGCGGCGAGCCGGGATAATAGCGCGGCATGTGCGCGGCACTCGGCTTGTGTCCGCCATTAACGGCGACCACTGCCTTCAACAGCGACGCCAAGCCCGGCAAATCCGGGGGCGATTCCAACACCCGGCCGATGCCCTGGCGCCATTCGCCGGTTTTTTCCGCCTCCGGGGCGGAGAGATCGTAGCGCCCGAGGCCGGCATGGGTGTCGACGACCGCGAACGGCGCCGGCTTCTTTTTCAGATAGTCGACGATCAGCGCCAAGCCCGCGTGCTTGAAGACGTCGGCGAAGTTGCCCGCGTGGTAAGCATGACGGTAATTCATGGCGACCCGATCTCCTCCGTTTCATATCATAAGCGACGCCATGCCGGATCCGCTCGCGCCCCTTCGCGAAGCCGCCCTCACCCGTCCCGACGACGCGGACGCGCACGCGCGCCTGGGCCGCGCCTACCTCGCCCACGGCCGGCTGGCCGAGGCGATCGAGGCGTTGCAGCGCGCGGCGCGCCTGGAACCCGACGACCCGGCGGTGCGGACCGACCTGGGCCGCGCCTGGATCGCCGCCGCCGATCCCGCTGCGGCCGCGTTCCACTTGCGCCGGGCGGTCGCGCTGATAAGCGCGCGATCGCAAGACGGCCTCGATCCCGACGCGGCGGCGGGCGAATCCCCGCCGCCATTAAATGATTGCCGCGAGGATTCGCTCGCGGCAGAGGCCCGCGCGCTGCTCGCCCGGGCCGAGGCGGGCCAGCCGACGCTCTCGGCCGATTTCGTGCGCGAGATGTTCGACCAGTACGCCGAAAAATTCGACGCCGACATGGCCAAGCTTTCCTATCGCGCGCCGGAGATTTTGCGCGCGCTGCTCGGCGCGCCGCAAGAAGCCCGCGCCTTCGACATTCTCGACCTCGGGTGCGGCACCGGGCTTTCGGGGCTCGCGTTCCGCGCGTTCGCGCGCACCCTCGTCGGCGTCGATCTTTCGCCCGGCATGGCGGCGAAGGCGCGCGCGCGCGGCATTTACGATCGCGTCATTGTCGGCGACATGATCGAAACGGCGCGCGCGATGCCGGCCGGGTTCGATGTGATCGTCGCCGCCGACGCGCTCGGCTACGTGGGCGACCTGGCGCCGCTGTTCGCCGCCGCGCGCGTGGCGCTGCGACCCGGCGGGCGGTTCGCGGCGACGGCGGAAGACGGTGGCGCGGCGGATTTCATCCTCGGCCCGGCGCGGCGTTTCCGCCACGGCGAGGCCTACCTGCGCCGGACGGCGGAAGGCGCGGGCTTCGCCGTCGCGGCGCTGGAACGTTGCGAACTCCGCCGCGACCGGGGCGAGCCGGTCGCCGGGCTGGCCTTTATCCTGGATTTTTAGCTCCCCTGGCGGGCGGCGCGGCGGAACGCTAGGATTCCCCCATGCGCAACCGGCGGATCAAGGACATCATCGCCCGCCAGGAGTTGTTGGCGGTCGGGCCCGACCAAACGGCGCGCGAGGCCGCGCGCCAGATGGTCGCGCGCAACGTCGCCGCCGCCGTGGTCGCCGACGCGGACGGGCGGCTGCTCGGCATCTTCACCGAGCGCGACATGCTGCGCCGGGTGGTGGCCGCGGGCCTCGACCCCGACCGCACCAAGGTTTCCCAGGTCATGACCGCCAAGCCCCACGCGGTCGCGCCCGATGCGACCGGTCTCGAAGCCATGCGCGTGATGCAGGAGCGCCACGTCCGGCATCTCCCGGTCGCGGCCGACGGGCGCGCGCTCGGCATCGTCTCGATCCGCGATTTCCTCGGCGCCGAGGCGGACGAAGTCCGCCGCGAGCAGGAAAACCGCGAACGCCTGTGGGAAGCGTGAGAGGCGCGGCTACCGCGCGCGGCGGCTGAGGGATTCCTGGCGTTCGCGGATATCGGGCGGCCAGGTGCTCTTGATGTAGGCGAGCACGGCCCAGATCTCGCGCTCCGACAACTGGCCGCCGAAGGCGGGCATGCGGCTCGGGAACCCCTTGGGCGCGACCGAGGCGCCGCCGTCGCGGGTGATGCCGAACAACACCTTGTCCGGATGGTGCCAGGTGTGGCCGCTGGCGTCGTGCGGCGGCGCCGGCAGCGAGCCGTCGGGAAAAGGCGTGCGCCAGTTGGGCTCGCCCTCGAGGTTGCCGCCGTGGCATTCGGCGCAGGCGACGGCGTAGACCGTTTTGCCGGCAGCGACGAGGGACGGGTCGCTCAGGTCGGGCGGGGCGGCGTCCGGCTTCAGCCAAAGCCCGAGCGCGGCCACCGCGCCCGCGCCGGCCACAAGCCATCCGATCCTCTTGAACCGTCGTCCGAACGCGGCCATGCCGCTCTAGTATTAGCCGAGGTCTTGGCGCCGTTGAAGATATTCCGCGCGTTCGATCTCGCCCTTGGCGTAACGCTCGTCGAGGATACGCCGCGCCGACGATCCCGATGCCGGTGTTTCCGTTCCACCGCCGCGCTCCGATAGGGGCGCATCGTTTAATGCGCGCGGGGATTCGCCCGCGCGCCAGAGATAACGCACCAGCGCCACCAACGCGATGCCCGCGAGCACGAGCAGCACCAGCCAGAAGAGTCCGTGCAAGCCGCCCATCAAACCCCAGCCCCACCCGGACATGCCGGGGCCGTATCCGCCGCCGTACCACATGATTGCCTCCTTGCTGTTTTCTCTCTACCAGCGCCGGGCGGCGCGGTACTCCCACACCGTGACCTTGCCGTCGCCGTCCTTGTCGGCGGTCTTATGGCGCTCTGCGGCATAGGCCAGAAATTCCTCCAGGGTCAGCTTGCCATCGCCGTTCTTATCCATCTCCTTGAAGCGCGCTTCCTTCTGTTGCGCCATCTGGGCCGCGCGCGGGCCGGTGCCGGGGCCGTAGCCCATATGCCCGGCGAGATATTCCTCGCGCATCACCACCTCGTCCCCGTCGGCGTCGAAGGCCGCAAACACGCTTTCGTGCCAGGCGGCGGATTCGTCGGCGCTGACGAAGCCGTCGTGGTTGGCATCGACCAGCGTCATGCGCGGCGCGCCCATTCCACCGCCGGGACCCCAACCTTGCCCCATCATGCCGGGGCCCCAGCCCATGCCGGATCCCCAACCTTGGCCCATCATGCCTGGCCCCATCATGCCGGGGCCCATCATGCCGGGACCCATCATGCCGGGACCCATCATGCCGGGACCCATCATCGGGCCGCACGGGCCGTAGCCGCCGCCCGGCCCTGGTCCTTGTCCTGGTCCCTGGGCGAAGGCGGCGCCGACGAAAGTCGCCAGCGCGAGAATCAGCGCCCCCGCGAGACGCGCGAGAACGGCGCCGCGAGGCGGCGCAGCCATGTAAATCGTCATGACCGTTCCTCCGTTTGATGCGGAAATTGGAGTTATTTTAATCGCGCGCCGGACGCCGAACCTTGATCCAGGTCACGTCTCCAGGCCGATCCGGCCGCGCCAGGCGGCCCGGCCGCGCGCGGCGGAAACCAATGCCAGCAGCGCGAGCAGGAACGACGCGCCGATCAACCCGGCGGCGATCGGGCGGGTGACGAAGATGCTCCAATCCCCGGCCGAGAGCGCGAGCGATTGACGCAACGAAACCTCCAGCATCGGCGACAGCACCAGGCCGAGCACCACCGGCGCGACCTCGAAATCGAACTTGCGCAGGAGGTAGCCGAGTCCGCCCATGGCGATCATGATCCAGACGTCCACCGCGCTCTGGTTCACGGCGTAGACGCCGAGCACGCAGAACACGAGGATCAGGGGATAAAGATAGGCGTACGGAATCCTGAGCAGATTCACCAGCAGGCCGACCAGCGGCAGGTTGAGGACCAGCAGCATTGCGTTGCCGATGTACATGCTGGCGACGAAACCCCAGAACAGGTTCGGCTGCTCCGTCATCAGCATCGGGCCCGGTGCGATGCCGTGGACCATCAGCGCCGCCAACATCACCGCCGGGATCGGGCCCGACGGCACGCCGAGCGCGAGCATCGGCACGAACGCGCCGCACGCGGCCGCGTTGTTGGCGGATTCGGGGCCGGCCACGCCTTCGATCGCGCCGTGGCCGAACCGTTCCGGCGTCTTCGACACCTTGCGTTCCAGCGCATAGGACACGAACGACGAAATGATGTGCGCCGAGCCGGGCACGATGCCGATCAGAAACCCGAGCACGGTGCCGCGCCCGATCGGCGCCGCCGAATCCGCCAGCTCCCGCCGCGTCGGCAGCAGCTCGCGCAATTTGGGCCGCTGCACCTTGGGCGGCTCGGCCTGGCCGAGCGCGAGCAGGATTTCGGAGACGCCGAACAAGCCGACCGCCACCGGCACGATGCCGATGCCGTCGCCGAGTTCGTGCAGTCCGTACTGGAAGCGGAAAAAACCGCTCATCAGGTCGATGCCGATGGTGCCGAGGAACAGCCCGAGCACGGCCATGGCGAACGTCTTCGCCATCGAGCCGCCGCTCAGCGCCGCAAGCACGAACAAGCCCAACACCAGCAGCCCGAAATACTCGGGCGGGCCGAACTTGAGCGCGACCGCCGCGAGCGGCGGCGCCAGCAGCATCAAGCCGACGATGCTGAGGGTGCCGGCGGCGAACGAGCCGAGCGCGGCGACGGCCAGCGCCGCCCCGCCGCGCCCCTTGCGGGTCATGGCGTAGCCGTCGAGGCAGGTCATGACGGACGCCGCCTCGCCCGGAATGCGCATCAGGATCGAGGTGGTCGAGCCGCCGTACATGGCGCCGTAATAAATGCCCCCCAACAGCACGATCGCCGCCGTCGGGTTGAGGCCGAAGGTCGCCGGCAGCAGCAGGCTGATCCCGGCGAGCGGGCCGACGCCGGGCAACATGCCGACCAGCGTGCCCACCGCGCAGCCGACGAAGGCGTAAAGCAGCATTTCGGGCGCGGTCGCGACCGAAAAACCGAGAGCCAGGTTTTGGAGGGTTTCGATCATTTATTCAGAACGCATGGGGCGTTTGATCCCGGTCAACGCCGCCGAACCGAAGATCGCGTAAATTAATCCGGTCGCAAGCGTCCGAGGGGTGTCATGCCCTACAAAACCAACGCCGCCCTGCCCGCGCCCATTCGCGCCCATTTGCCGGCACCGGCGCAGACCATCTACCGCAACGTCTTCAACAGCGCGTGGCAACGCTACCGCGCCGATCCCCGCCAGGAAGAGATCGCGCACCGTTCGGCCTGGGCCGCGGTCAAGCGCGCCTACCGCAAGGCCGACGGCGACTGGGTGCCGAAGACCGGCCATGGAACTAAACTCCGAACGGCCCGCGCGGCAAAGGCACCCTGAGGGCATCGGCGAACAGGGCGTAGGTGCCGAACGCGAAGCCGAGCGCGACGAGAAGCGCCGGAACCCATCCCTTGCGCTCGACCGCGCCGACCAGAAACAGCATCACCGCCGCGACCGTCAGGCGATAGCCGAGCGGCTCCAGCGCCAGCGCCGCGAACGCGAGCGCGGCGAAGATGGCGAGGCCGCGCGGGGCCTCCGCCCAGCCGAGCGCGCGCAGCGCGGGCCCGCCGCCCGCGACGGCGAGCGCGACGCCGACCACAACGAGCAGAATCGCGAGGATCGTCGGAAACATGCCCGCGCCCGGCTCGCCGAAAGAGCCGAACGACAGCGCACGCGCCTGCCACAGGATCAAGAGTCCGAACGCAAGCAGGCCCACGCCGGCGGCGCGATCGCGGGAGAAGCCCCCCGCGGCGGGCCGCGGCCCTTCGCCGGGCGACGTCACGGTGCCCTCGATCTCCGGCGGCCTTGCGCGCCGCGAGCCCGCGTTATTTCTTCTCCTCGACCCGGCCGACGCGTTTGACCGCCGCCGCCAGCATGGCCGCGTCCTTGTCCCAGAATTTCTTGAACTCCGGGGCGTCGAGATAGGAGACCGGGGTTTGCAATTTTTCCATCGTCGCCTTGAACTCGGGGTCGTTCACGGCCGCGCGCACGGCGTCGCGCAGCACCTGTTGCACCGGCGCGGGCGTCGCCGCGGGCGCGAACACGCCGGCCCAGATGTAGAACTCCACGTCCTTGTAGCCGAGTTCCTTGAAGGTCGGCACGTCGGGCAGCGCCGCCACCCGCTTTTCGCCCCAACCGGCCAACGCGCGGAGCTTCCCCGCCTTGATGTGCGGCACCACCACGCCCGGCCCCGACGCCAGCATATCGACGTGCCCGCCCAAGAGCGCGGTCATGGCCGGACCGGCGCCGGCGAACGGCACATGGCGGAACTTGACCCCGGCCGCGTGCGCGAACATCTCGGTCGCCATGTGCAGCGTGCCGTAGAGCCCCGAGGACGAGAACGAAATCTCGCCGGGGCGTTTCTTGGCGTCGGCGACCAGATCGGCGACCGTCTTCCACGGCTTGTCGGCCGGGACCACCAGGATGGTCGGGTCCGACGTGACCAACGCGATCGGCGCAAGTTGTTTCATCTCGTAGGCCGGCTTGCGGTCGAACAACTTGTCGGCCTCGGGGATGATGGAGATCGAGGACAGCGCCATCAGGATGGTGTAGCCGTCGGGCTTGGCGTTGGCCGCCGCCGCCATGCCGACCGCGCCGCCCGCGCCCCCTTTGTTGGACGCGATCACCGGCTGCTTCAGGAACTTCTCCATGCCCGCGGCGACGGGCCGCCCGGTCTGGTCGGCGACGCCGCCCGGCGGGAACGGAATGATCATGGTGATGGGATGGGACGGGAACTTGTCCTGCGCCAGGGCGGGCACGGATGCCGCGCCGAACGCCGCCAGCCACGCGAACACAACGAGCGCCGATAAACCGCGATGCGCGAATGCCATGATGGTCCTCCCCCGGACGTTTCGAGTCATCCGACCTTGTTTTCGAGCGTGCCGACGCGGTCGAACGCGATCGACACCTTATCACCTTTTTTCAGGAATTTGGGCGGCTTGAAGCCGAGGCCGACGCCCGACGGCGTGCCGGTGGCGATCAGATCGCCGGGTTCCAGCGTGCGGCCGAGCGAGATCGCCTCGATCAGCGTCGGAATGTCGAAAATGAGATCGGAAACCTTGGCCTTCTGGCGCAGCTCGCCGTTGACGCGGGTTTCGAGGCCGATTTCGGTCACGTCGCCGACCTCGTCGGCGGTGACCAGCCAGGGCCCCATCGGGCAGAAGCCGTCGAGGCTTTTCCCCAGGAACCATTGGCCGTAACGCTGCTGCTGGGTGCGCGAGGTCACGTCGTTGATGATGGTATAGCCGTAGACGTGCTTGAAAGCATTGGCCTTGGAAATGTTCCGCCCGCCCGGACCGACGACGACGGTCAATTCGCCCTCGTAATCGACCGAAGCGGTCGGGTCGAGGTGCGCCGGAATGGTCGCGCCCGGTCCGATCACCGA
>VGZQ01000100.1 GCA_016872535.1 Rhodospirillales bacterium
CGATGCTTCTTCAGAATCCCAATGACCTGCTCTTCCGTGAACCGTGAACGCTTCATCGTCCGTCTCCTTCCTATGGGACGGATCCTACCTCAAATCGAGGGCAGTTCAGGGGAGCACGTCATCGGCTATCACGATATTCGAACTGGCAATGCCCCCGATCCTCGGCTAACTGACTTTTTAACGAAAAAATTGCCGGATATTTTGCCTGAATATCGTGAAAGGTTTGATGCTTACAAAGATCTTCTTTCCGCTTTCGTTTCCCGTGAAATGGACTACCCCGAATTTGCTGCTCGGGTACGACGCCGCAGACATGGAACCCTCGAAGATCACGACTGGGAAGATGTTGATCCAAGCAATTACAAATAACACTGCTCCAACAGATGAACTTCTCCGTGCTGGCAAACCTCATCGTGCTGGCTCGCGCCCAACCTCGGGTACGACCCGAAGAAGAAGTGACCGTTCGGTCGGGCGCGGCCGGCGTCCTCAGCCGTCTTTAATTATCCGCGTGCGGCCCCGAGGTCGTACCGATCCAGGTTCATCACCTTGGTCCATGCCGCCACAAAGTCGCGCACGAACTTATCCTTCGAGTCGTCCTGGGCATAGACTTCGGCCAGCGCCCGGAGCTCGGAGTTCGACCCGAACACGAGATCGACGCGGGTGGCGGTCCACTTGACCTTGCCGCCGGCGCGGTCGCGACCCTCGAACACGTCGCCCGCGTCCGAGGTTGGCCTCCACGCCGTGCCCATGTCGACCAGATTGACGAAGAAGTCGTTGGCGAGCGTCCCGGGCCTGTCGGTGAACACGCCGTGCTTCGATTGGCCGTGATTCGCGCCCAGCATGCGCAGGCCGCCGACGAGAACCGTCATTTCCGGTGCGGTTAGCGTCAGCAGTTGCGCCTTGTCTACCAGCATCGCTTCCGGCGACGCGCCGAGGCCCTTCTTGTGGTAGTTGCGGAAGCCGTCCGAGAGCGGTTCCAGCACCGCGAAGGAGTCCGCGTCTGTCTGCTCCGGCGCGGCATCCGTGCGACCCGGCGCGAAGGGAACCTCCACGTCGTGGCCGGCGTTCTTCGCCGCCCGCTCGACGGCCGCGCAGCCGCCGAGGACGATCAGGTCGGCGAGCGAGACCTTCTTCTTGCCGGATCCGGCGTTGAACGCCTTCCGGACCCCTTCCAGGGCCGCGAGCGCTTTCGCCAGTTGGGCGGGCTGGTTGGCTTCCCAATCCTTCTGCGGCGCGAGGCGAATGCGCGCGCCGTTGGCGCCGCCGCGCTTGTCGGAGCCGCGGAACGTCGAAGCCGACGCCCAGGCGGTCGAGACCAACTCGGCGACGGAGAGCCCCGAGGCCAGAATCTTGGCCTTGAGGTCGGCGATGTCCTTGGCGTCGATCAGCGGATGATCGACTGCCGGAATCGGGTCCTGCCAGATCAGGTCTTCCTTGGGGACTTCCGGGCCCAGATAGCGCGCCTTCGGCCCCATGTCGCGGTGCGTCAGCTTGAACCACGCGCGGGCGAAGGCGTCGGCGAACTCGTCCGGGTTCTTGTGGAAGCGGCGCGAGATCTTCTCGTAAGCCGGATCCATCCGCATCGCCATGTCGGCGGTGGTCATGATGGTGGTCACGCGCTTCGAGGGATCATGCGCGGCGGGCGCGAGGTGCTTGGGGTCCGGATTGACCGGTACCCATTGCCACGCGCCGGCGGGGCTTTTCACCAGGTCCCAGTCGTAGCCGAACAGCACGTCGAAATAGCCCATGTCCCACTTGGTCGGGTTCGCGGTCCAGGAACCCTCGATACCCGAGGTGATGGCGTCGCCGCCCTTGCCGCTGCCGTGGCGCGAAATCCAGCCGAGCCCCATCGCCTCCAGCGGCGCGGCTTCCGGCTCGGGCCCGACGTTCGTCGCGCTGGCCGCGCCGTGGCATTTGCCGAAGGTGTGGCCGCCGGCGACCAGCGCGACGGTCTCCTCGTCGCTCATGGCCATGCGCGCGAACGTCTCGCGGATGTCGCGCCCCGAGGCCAGCACGCTCGGCTGGCCGTTCGGCCCTTCCGGGTTGACGTAGATCAGGCCCATCTGCACGGCGGCGAGGGGATTTTCTAGTTGGCGGTCGCCGCTGTAACGCTTGTCGCCCAGCCACTCGGCCTCGGAGCCCCAATAAATGTCTTCCTCGGACTCCCAGATGTCGGCGCGCCCGCCGCCGAAGCCGAAGGTCTTGAGGCCCATCGACTCGAGCGCGCAGTTGCCGGCGAGGATCATCAGGTCGGCCCACGAAATCTTGTTGCCGTATTTCTTCTTGATCGGCCAGAGCAGCCGGCGCGCCTTGTCGAGGTTGGCGTTGTCGGGCCAGCTGTTGATCGGCGCGAAACGCTGATTGCCGGTGCCGGCGCCGCCGCGGCCGTCATGCACGCGATACGTGCCCGCGCTATGCCACGCCATGCGGATGAACAGTCCGCCGTAGTGGCCCCAGTCGGCCGGCCACCAGTCCTGTGAATCGGTCATCAGCGCGTAAAGGTCCTTCTTCACGGCCTTGAGGTCGAGTTTCTTGAATTCCTCGGCGTAGTCGAAGTCCTTGCCCATCGGATCGGACAAGGGCGAATGCTGGCGCAGGATGTTCAGCTTCAGGCGGTTCGGCCACCAGTCGCGGTTCGACCTGACGCTGCCGGCAGCGTGGCCCACGACGGGGCATTTGCTCATGGTTTCGGTGCTCATGGTTGAGTCCTCCGGGGTTGACGTTCGATCAGTCGGTTGAGAAGCAGGATGAATTCGGTCATGGGGCGTCTCTCGCGGCGGGGATTTGCGGGCTTCGACGTCCCGAAGCGTAGCAATATCTATAAATCGCCTCTAACGAGTAATTTTAATTAGATTGATTTATAAAAACGATTTATCTACACTGCTGCCAGCGCCGCGCCCGGAACCCATGCGATGCCCATCCTGCCCACCCTGCGCCAGTTGCAATTCCTCGTCGCCGTGGTCGATCTCCGCCACTTCGGGCGCGCGGCGGAACGCTGCCGCGTCACCCAATCGACCCTGTCGGCGGGCCTCAAGGACCTGGAGAACGTGCTGGAAGCGCGGCTGGTGGAGCGGACCAAGCGCAAAGTCCTGCCGACGCCGCTCGGCGAAGCCGTGGCCGAGCAGGCGCGCGCGCTGTTGGCCGGGGCCGAGACCCTGGTCGAAACCGTGCGCGCGGGCGACCAGCCTTTGACCGGGCCGTTCCGCCTCGGCACCATTCCGACCATCGGACCCTTTGTGCTCCCCCGCGTGCTGCAGGGGCTCCGGCGCGCCTATCCCGAATTGAAGCTCTTCATCCGCGAGGACCAAACCCGCGCCCTGCTGGAGCGGTTGCGCCGGGGGGAACTGGAGGCCGCGCTGATCGCGTTGCCGTTCGACGTCGCGGGCTTCGAGGTCATGGACCTCGGTCCCGATCCCTTCTGGCTGGTGGCGCCCGGCGATCATCCGCTGATGCGGGCGAAGGGGGTCTCGATCGCGGTCAAGGACATTCCGCCCGGAGAATTGTTGCTTTTGGAGGACGGCCATTGCCTGCGCGAGCACGCCCTTTCGGCTTGCCGCCTCGACCGAAACAGGGGCCGCGACAAATTCCAGGCGACCAGTCTCTACACTCTGGTCGAGATGGTCGCGAACGGCTTGGGCGTTACCTTCTTGCCGGAGATCGCGCTCTCGGCCGGACTGGTGAAGGGAATGGACGTGGCGGTGAAGCCGCTCGCCAAGGACAGCCCGGCGCGGCGCCTCAGCCTCGTCCGGCGCAAGTCCTATCACCGCGAAGGCGACGTCGCCGCCCTCGGCGCCTACTTGAAGGGCCGGATGGCCGGCATGCGTCGCGGCGGGCGCTAGCGATTCAAAAGCCGGAAGACGACAGGAATCCTCACGCGCGAATCGATCGCGTCGCCATCGCGGCGGGCGGGCCGGAATAGCCATCGGCGCACGGCCAGAGCGGCGGCCGCGTCAAGCGCGTCATGGGAACTGCTCTCGGCGATCTCGACGCCGGCCACCGTGCCATCGGCCCTGATGTCCACCAACAGCACCACCCGTCCCTCGACACCGCGGCGGCGCGCGGACGCCGGGTATTCGGGATTAGGATTTCCGGCGCGCGGCGCGGCGGCCTCGATCTTCATGTGCGCGCCCGAAACGGCGGGAACGGACGCCACGGCCACGTCGTTGGGGGGAGAGGGAAGCGCGGCGGCCTGTGTGACGGCGGGCGACACGTCCGGCTTCGCAAGCGCGGCGATCACCGTTTGCGGCCGGCGCGGTACGGGCGCAAACACTTCGGGTTTTTTCGGCGGCTCCTTCGGCGCGACGTCGATGGCCTCGGGGATTGGGGATTCCGACGGCGGAACGGGTTCGGATGCCGTCGCGATCTCGACCGGCGGTTCGGCCATCTCGGGAACGGACGCGGGAGCGGGCATGGAGATATCCGATCCCGCAAGCGCGTTTTCAATCACGATCTCGACGCCGATCGCGGCTCCGCGATCGACCATCGGCGCCGAAACGGGCGGCGCGAGCAGAATCCAGGCCGTGACCGCGGCGTGACTGCCGAACGACGTGAACCACGCGGCGAGAAGGCCGAGGCTGTACCCGCGCCGCGGCGGTGGCGGCGGCTCGCTCGGCGTGCGCCCATGGGCGTGCAGGCGATCGTCGGGGCAGCTCACGGCTTATTCCCGATCCACGCGCTTGCGTCCCGCGCATGCGCCACGAGCCGCGAGCAAGCGGATTTCGCGCATTCCGCTCCTTTTGCTTTTCGCGCCGACATGAATCCTCCCCTGCTCCCTCGCCCGCACGGGATGGTGATGCGCGCGGCTTATCGCCGGACCGGACGCCCTTCGCTGGACAGCCGTTCCGGCATGACGCCGCCGCTCGTGCTTACAGGGGAACCGACCGAGCCGAGGGGCCGATGTCCCTTATGCCCGTGGTCGTTTCGTCCCCTCCGGAGGCTCTTTGCCGCCCCGGAAACACCCGCGCCAACGGCGAAAGCCTATCGGCCGCCCAAATCCTGTCAAGGGCCCGCGGGTTAGGATAAGAGGGTTGGGATAAGATCGGAAAACACCAGCGGGAGAGTGGACTCCATGACCAAACTCTACGGCTTTTTTCGCTCCTCCGCCGCCTACCGGGTGCGGATTGCGCTCAACCTGAAAAAAGTCTCCTACGATCACGCTTTTGTGCATCTGTTGCGCGGCGAACAGCACAAGGCCTATGCCAAGCTCAATCCGCAAAAACTGGTCCCGGCGTTGGAAATCGACGGCGCGCTGCTCACCCAATCGCTCGCCATCCTCGAATACCTGGAGGAAACGCGGCCCGAACCGCCGCTGCTGCCCAAGGATGCGCCGGGGCGCGCGCGGGTGCGCGGGATCGCGCTGCAGATCGCGTGCGACATCCACCCGCTCAATCCGCCGCGCGTGCTGAACTATCTCGCCGCCAAACTGGGCGCGAGCGAGGACGCCCGGCTCGCCTGGTATTGCCATTGGATCGTCGAGGGGCTCGCCGCTCTCGAAACGGCGCTGGCGAACGACGCGGCCACCGGCGAATTCTGCCACGGCGCCCGGCCGACGCTGGCCGACGTCTGCCTGGTGCCCCAGCTCGCCAACGCGCGGCGCTTCAAGTGCGCGCTCGATCCCTATCCGACGCTTCGCCGGATCGAGGCCGCGTGTCTGGCGCTGCCTGCCTTCGATGCGGCCCGGCCCGAGAATCAGCCCGACGCGGAGTGATCGGCACTTTTGAAAAACCTTCACTTTGAAATGGGGCCCGTCCCTTGGCAGACGGTCTCACGTCGAAGGCTTTTTAGGTTGGGAACACCGGTCACATGCTGAAAAGACCACGGTGCGACGATACAGTCTCCGCGACTCGATCAACGACGCTCCGCCAGTCGCCGATATCGGGCTGCCGGAACAACCGTGCCGTCGGATACCAGGGCGAGTCCTCCCTATCCAGCATCCACCGATAATCCGGCACGAACGGCAGGAGGACCCAAACCGGTTTGCCGATTGCGCCCGCGACATGAACGAAACTGGTGTCGACGCTAACGACCAAATCCAAACACTCGATAAAAGCCGCTATCTCGGAAAAATCTTTCAAATCATCGTGATGCTGTCGGATTTCGGGATGTTGTTTCAAAATTTCCAGGTCGTGCGGCCGGAATTCATTTTGCAGCGTGCACCACTCGATCGGTAGATCGAGGAGAGGTAATAGCTCTTTCAGGCGGATGCTTCGTTCGGCATCGCCCCGGTTGCCGGCGGCTCCCGACCACACCAACCCGACCCTGGGTTTCTCCGGGGTGCCAAGTTTTTTCCGCCAAAATTCAACTTTTGCCCGGTCGGCGAATAGGTAGGGCGTCTTTGCCGGTACGGTTTCCACTCGTGTTTTGAAGGCATACGGCAAGCTCATGACCGGACAGTAGACGTCAAAGTCAGGTAAAGCCGCACCCCTGGCGACAACGGTCATCGGACAGTTCAACGTAGAGACAAACGACACCAGGGATTTGGGCACTTCGAAGATGATCTCGGCGCCCAATGATTTTACTTGGGGCAGATAACGGCAAAACTGTATGACGTCGCCCAGACCCTGTTCCGAATGAACAAGCAGTTTTTTGTTTCGAATGCTTTCCTGGCCGCGCCAGGACGGCTTCGGGAAGGTATAGTAGTTGTTTTTCGTGCTGTCGTTTTGAAGGCGCCACTCATAGAGCTTCCATCCCTCGAGATATTGACCCATCAATATCAAAAGCAATGACTTGTTCCAGTATGCCTCGGCGTAGTCGGGCTTGAGCGCCAACGCCTTGTCATACGATGCGAGCGCCTCGTCCAAACGCCTGATATCCATCAGCAGGTTGCCGCG
This sequence comes from Rhodospirillales bacterium, assembly GCA_016872535.1. NCBI lineage: Bacteria > Pseudomonadati > Pseudomonadota > Alphaproteobacteria > Rhodospirillales > Rhodospirillales bacterium. The sequence goes on from VGZQ01000100.1 coordinate 6,828, forward strand.
GTTGTTGTGGGCATTGGCGTCATGCGGGTTAAGCGCCAACGCTTTGTCATACGACGCGAGCGCCTCGTCCAATCGCTTGAGTTGCTTCAAAACGACGCCACGGTTGTTGTGTACGTCGGCGTCATGGGGATTAAGCGCCAGCGCTTTGTCGTAAGAGTCGAGCGCCTCGTCCGGACGCTTGAGGTCTTTAAGGACGTTACCCCGGTTGTTGCATGCTGCGGCGGAGTCGGGCTTGAGCGCCAACGCCTTGTCATACGACGCGAGCGCCTCCGCCAACCGCTTGAGGTCCTTCAGGGCATTGCCGCGGTTGATATGCACCTCGGCGTCATTGGGCATAAGCGCCACGGCCTTGTCGTACGACCTTAGCGCCTCCTCCGGCCGCTTGAGGTCGGCCAGGACGTTACCGCGGTTATTGTGCGCCTCGGCATAGTCGGGGCTGAGCTTCAGGGCCCGGTCGATTGACTCCAGCGCCTCGTCCAGCCGCTTTATGTCCGTGAGGGCCTTTCCCAAGTTGTTATGAGCGGCCGCGTTCGTCGAATTCAGGCTCAGGGAACGCTTTAGTTGTTCAATCCCGCTCTGGGATTGACCTATTTGCAAGTTTGCCGTCCCGAGCAGAAACCATGCTTGAGCGTTATTTTTCTCGTCTCGTAAAATCTGGTTATAGAGGTCGATCGCTTCGCGAACGCGACCGGATTGGTGAAATACGAGCGCCGCATCGAGCAAATTTTTTTGATTATTCATCTGTTTCTACAAGGCGATTCACTAATTTTTTGATTTAAAATGGTGCCCCTGGAGGGACTCGAACCCCCACGCCCTTGCGAGCAACAGATTTTGAGTCTGCCGCGTCTACCGTTCCGCCACAGGGGCCGCCGTCGCGCCCCGGGTATAAAGCATAATCCCGGCGATGAAAACGCCGCCGTTGCCCGACATTGGGGCGGCTGCTAAGTACGCGCGCCCCGCGCTTCCAGCCCCGCGCCTTGAGTCCACGCCCCATGCTTCGCCGCCTGTACGACGCGACCATGCGCCTTTCCGCCCATCCCCACGCCATGGGCTGGATGGCCGCGGTGTCGTTCGTCGAAAGCTCGTTCTTCCCGATCCCGCCCGACGTGCTCCTGATCGCCATGGTGCTGGCGGCGCCGACCCAGGCGTGGCGCATCGCCACCGTCTGCACGCTCGCCTCGGTCGCCGGCGGCTGGCTCGGTTATGCCATCGGCCATCTCGCCTTCGAGACGATCGGCGAGCCGATCATCGCCTTTTACCGGCTCGAAACCCAATTCGCCGCGTTCCGCGACACTTTCAACGCCTACGGCGCCTGGATCGTGATCGTCAAAGGCCTGACGCCGATTCCCTACAAACTGATCACCATCACCGCCGGCGTCACCGGCCTCGATCTGGTCACCTTTACGCTCTCCTCGATCGTTTCGCGCGCGATCCGCTTTTTCCTGGTTGCCGCGTTGCTGTGGAAATTCGGCGCGCCGATCCGCGTCTTCATCGAGGAACGATTGATGCTGCTGACGACGCTGTTCGCCGTTCTCCTGGTCGGCGGCTTTGTCGCCATCAAGTACCTGTTCTGACCCTTCCCTCCCGGGCATGATGGGGCGATGGAAGACCCGGTCCGTATCCTCTTCCGCCCCCGCATCGCGGCGATTCTGCTGTTGGCGGCGTGCGCGCTCGCGCTCGCGACCGCGTATGCCGCCGAATATTGGGGCGGGCTGGAGCCCTGCCCGCTCTGCCTCTATCAGCGCGTGCCCTACGCGGTCGCCGGCGTCCTTTCGGCCGCCGCGATCGTCGCGCGCGACGTCCGGCGGGTGGTGTCGGTTCTGCTGGCGCTCGCTGCCCTCGCCTTCGTCGCCAACGGCGGCATCGCCTTCTATCACGTCGGCGTCGAGAACCACTGGTGGGCGTCCGCCGTTTGCGCCGACGGCGCGCCGCCCATCGCCACCATCGAGGACCTGCGCAAGGCGCTGGCGGCGCCGCCGCCGAAGCCGTGCGACACGGTCGATTGGACCCTGTTCGGGATCAGCATGGCGAGCTACAACATGGTGGTGTCCCTGGGCTTGGCCTCGCTCGCGTTCGGGGCCGCCGCGCGGGCGCGCTGGCCGGAATCCTGAATCCGATCATGAAAACGCGACGCAAAAAGAAAGTCACCCGCCGCCCGGCGCCGCGCGCCCC
>VGZQ01000101.1 GCA_016872535.1 Rhodospirillales bacterium
CGGGTTCGTATTTGAGCGCGACCGCGAGCGCCGTTTGCGGGGGCGTGCGCGCGTTTCCGGCTTCGCCGTCGGCGGGTCTCTGCTCGGCCACGTTCGCCCTCCCGAAATGCCCTCGGTCCCGAATAGCCTGAGGGGGGAAATTTAACAAACTCTTAACCGTGATGCGGAATTTTACGACGGTTTTTCAGGGGATTGGGGCCGGCCGGCGGCTGGCCCCGCGGAGGCATCGCGCGGGCTTCGGGGGGTGGCGACGGCGACTCAGCGGACGCGCCGTTTACCATTCGTTAAGGATAAACGGCCGATACTCCGGCCAACGCGATCCCGGCCGGACCGAGTTGGAGGGGCCCGCCCGCAGGAGCGCAGCGCATCGCGAGAAGGGGCATCCGCCATGGATTTCGCCACTCTGCCGCTGTTCCAGGCGGTGAAGAAACGGCTCAACTGGCTCGGCCAGCGCCAGGAAGTGCTGTCCCAGAACATCGCCAACGCCGACACGCCCGGCTACCGCGCGCGCGATCTCAAGACTTACGACTTCCGCGAGATCGTCCGGCGCGAAGCCCAGCAGATCAACATGACCGTGACGGGGCCCAACCAGATGCCCGGCCAGCGCAAGCGGCTGCGCGACTTCACCGAGGCGGAAACGAAAATTCCCTACGAAACCCGGCCCGACGGCAACAGCGTCGTGATCGAGGAACAGATGATGAAGGTCGGCGAAGCCGGGCTCAAGCATCACCTGACCACCGAACTCTACCGCAAGCACATGGCGCTGTTCCGCATGGCGCTCGGCAAGGAGTAGGCCCGAATTTTTAGGATCGGATCATGGAAGACCTGATGAAAACGATGCGGCTTTCGGCCGCCGGCATGAAGGCGCAAGGCACGCGGCTCCGCGTCATTTCGGAAAACGTCGCCAACGCCGATTCCCTGCCGACCGCGCCGGGCGGGCAGCCCTACCGGCGCCGGGTGGTGAGCTTCAAGAACGAACTCGACCGCGCGACCGGCCTGCAGATGGTCAAGGTCAAAAACATCCGTCCCGACCGGAGCGAATTTCCCCAGCGTTTCGATCCCAACCACCCGGCCGCCGACGCCAACGGCTACGTCAAAACGCCCAACGTCAGCACCCTGATCGAAATGACCGACATGCGCGAGGCGCAGCGTTCCTACGAGGCCAACATGACCACCCTCAAGGCCGCGAAAACGATGCTGCAAGGCACCATCGACATCCTTCGTCGCTGAGTGAACCGACAACACAAGGGAACTCCAGATGTTGAAACCAGTCACTTCCGCCGCGTCCGCCATCGCCGCCTACGACAGCGTCGCCAAAGGAGCGCCGGGATCGATCGGCGGATCGATCGGCAAGGGTTTGGGTACGGGAGGCGGCGCCGGCGACGGCGGCGCGTTCGCCGATCTGGTCAAGAGCGCGATCCAGGAGGCCGCCCGCATCGGCAAGACCGCCGAACAGGCGTCGATCGCCGCCGTCAACGACCGCGCCGACATCGGCAAGGTCGTGACCGCGGTCGCCGAAGCCGAACTGACCCTGCAGACGGTGGTCACCGTCCGCGACCGGGTGATCGAGGCTTACCGCGAAATCATGCGCATGCCGATCTGACGCGGGCCGCGGGGGAGTCGGACCATGGACCAGGTTGCCGTCATCGAAATCGGCCGCGACAGCCTGTGGCAGATCCTGATCATCAGCGCGCCGCTTTTGATCGCGGGCATGGTGGTCGGCATCGTCATTTCGCTCTTTCAGGCGCTGACCACGATTCAGGAAATCACCCTGACGTTCGTCCCCAAGATCGTGGCGGTGTTCGTCGCGACCGTGGTCTTCCTGCCGTTCATGATGACGACGCTGATCGAGTTTTCCCACGGTTTGTTCGACCGCATCGCCGCCATAGGATAGCGCCCCGATGCTCGAGCAGCTGATCGGCGGCGGCGTTTTCGTCTTCCTCCTGGTGTTCACCCGCGTCGGCGCGGCGCTGATGTGGCTGCCCGGGGTCGGCACCGCCGCGGTGCCGGTCAACGTCCGCCTCGCCATCGCGCTGCTGGCGAGCTTCGCGCTGGTCGCGCCGCTCGCGCCGGTGCTGCCGGCCCAGCCGCCGGAGGAGCCCTCCGGCCTCGCCATCCTGCTCGCCGGCGAGGCGCTGATCGGCACCCTGTTCGGCCTGATCGGGCGCGTCCTGCTCGCGGCGCTGCAGACCGCCGGCACGTTCATCGCGCTGTTCGCCTCGATCGCCAACGCCTTCGTCAACGATCCGGTGGCCGAACAGCAAAGCTCGACCGTGTCCGGGTTCCTCTCGCTGCTCGGCGCCACCCTGATCGTGACGACCGATCTGCACGAGGTCATGCTGCGCGCGCTGGTCGGAACCTACGACCTGTTCGTGCCGGGCGAGGCGCCGCCGCTCGGCGATCTCGCCGACTTGTTCGCGCGCCAGGTTTCCGGCTCCTTTCTGCTCGGGTTCCAGCTGGCGTCGCCGTTCCTGATCGCGGCGCTGATCTATTACGTCGGCCTCGGCGTGCTCGGGCGGCTGATGCCGACGCTGCACGTGTTCTTCTTCGGCTTGCCCGCCCAGATCGGGTTGCAGCTCTGGCTGCTGACGGCGGTGATCGCCGGGATGATGCTGGTCTTCGCCGACCGGTTCCGCGCCGCGTGGGGCGTATTCGCCTCGCCGTGAGCGGCGGAGGGACGGGCCATGGCCGAACAAGACGACGCCGACAAAACAGAAGACCCTTCGGGACGAAAACTCGAACGCGGCCGGCGCCGCGGCCAAGTCGCCAAGTCCCAGGAAGTCGCCCATTGGGGCATCATCATGGCCGGCGCCCTGCTGATCGTGTTCGCGGCGCCGTGGACCATGAAGGGCGTCGCGCGCGTCGCGCTGCCGTTTCTCGAATCGCCCGCGCAAATTCCGGCCGACTTGGGCCGCCTGCAGGCGTTGTTCGGCGACGTCGCCCAGGCCCTGCTGGCGGCGGTATGGCCGGTGTTCCTGTTCCTGGTGATCGCCGCGCTCGCCATCCATCTCGTGCAGACCGGGCTGGTGTGGGCGGTCGACAAGTTCGAGCTCGATTGGAGCCGGCTGTCGCCCATCAAGGGCTTCGGTCGCCTGATGTCGACGCGCACGCTCGCCGAGTTCGTCAAGGGCATCGTCAAGATCGCCGTCATCGGTTTCGTCATCTTCACCGTCGCGCTGCCGGTCATGCGGGACGTCGAACTGCTGCCGGCGATGGGTCTCGGCGCGGTTCTCGACCATTCCGAGGCGGTGGTGCTGCGCGTCGCCGCCGCGACGCTGGCGGTCCTGACCGTGATCGCGGGATTCGACTTCGCCTACCAGCGCTTCATGTTCACGCGCCAGATGCGCATGACCAAGCACGAGGTCAAGGAAGAAACCAAGCAGGCCGAAGGCGATCCGCACGTCAAGGCGCGCATCCGTTCGCTCCGGCGCGAGCGCGCGCGCCAGCGCATGATGGCGGCGGTGCCGAAGGCGACGGTGGTCATCACCAACCCGACCCACTACGCCGTCGCGCTCGCCTACGAGATAGAGAAGATGGAAGCGCCCAAGCTGGTCGCCAAGGGCGCCGATTACGTCGCGCTCCGCATCCGCGAGATCGCCGAGGAACACGAGGTGCCCATCGTCGAAAACCCGCCGCTCGCCCGCGCCCTGTTCGCCAGCGTCGAACTGGACCAGGAAATCCCGATCGAGCACTATAAGGCGGTGGCCGAGGTGATCGGCTACGTCATGCGCCTCAAGAAAAGGTTGAATTGACATGAGCCGCGCGAAGCCTTCCGGCGGCGCGCACCGCCCTGTGACGCTCGGCGACGCGGCCCGGACCGCGCTCGGCGCCTTCCGCGCGTGGTGGTCGCCGCCAGACGATCGCCAAGGCGATGACCGCGCCGCCGACACCGGCGAGGAGAAATCCGCGCGCGACGCATCCGATTCCCGTCGCTCGCGCGAAGTTGTCGATTCGCGTCGCTCGCGCGAAGTTGTCGATTCGCGTCGCTCGCGCGACGAGGCGGCCATGGCCGAATACCTCGACAACCTGCCGGCCGGGATCTTTTCCGCCGATGCCGACGGGCGCATGCTCTACGTCAACCGCACGCTGGCCGACTGGCTCGGGCGCCCGGCGGGCGCCATCGTCGGCCGCCCGTTCGCCGATTTCGTGGTCGAGGCGACGCCGTTCCCGCTGCCGCCGGAAGGCGCGGCCAACGCCTTCGACGGCGGTGACGTGGTGCTGGCCGACGATGCCGGCGGCTCGTTTCCCGCGGTGCTGCTGCAAACGGTGCGCGCCGGGGCCGACGGCCGGCCGCTTTACACCCGCTCGCTGGTGATGCGCGATTTCGCCCGGCGCGCGGAAACCGCGCCCGCCGCGCCCGCGTTGCCGGCGTGGCTGTTCGAGCGCTCCCCGGTCGGGATCGCCCTTCTCGACTATTCCGGCATCGTCGCCGAATGCAACGACGCGTTCCTCGCGCTGGTCGGCGCGCCGCGCGACGCCGTGATCGGCCGCCCGCTCGCCGAGCGGCTGGCGCCCGAGGACCGCGCCGAGGCCGCCGCCCAGTTCTCCAAGCTGGTGATGGGCACCGCGCCCGCGGCCCACGTCGAGGTGCGGCTGGTCGGCGCGGAAGGGGCCGAGCGCGCCGCCGCGATCCACGCCCGTCCGGCGGGCGAAGACGGCGACGACCGCCTGGTGCTGCACGTGGTCGACACCACCGAGCGCAAGCACCTGGAGGTCCAGTTCGCCCAGGCGCAGAAGATGCAGTCCATGGGCCAGCTCGCGGGCGGCATCGCCCACGACTTCAACAACCTGCTCACCGCCATGATCGGCTTTTCCGACCTGCTGCTCGCGCGCCACGGCGCGGGCGATCCCTCGTTCGCCGACATCATGCAGATCAAGCAGAACGCCAACCGCGCCACCAACCTGGTGCGCCAGCTGCTCGCGTTTTCGCGCAAGCAGACCCTGACCCCGGTGGTGCTCGACGTGGCCGCGGCGCTCGCCGATCTCTCGCACCTGCTCGGCCGCCTGCTCGGCGCCAAGGTCGAACTCAGGCTCGAACACGGCCGCAACCTCGCCCATGTGCTGGTCGATCGCGGCCAGTTCGACCAGGTGATCATCAACCTCGCGGTCAACGCGCGCGACGCCATGCCGGGCGGCGGCACGCTCGCCATCCGCACCGGCACGGCCGAGATCGCCGCGCCGACCCAGCGCGGTCACGAGTTGGTCGCGCCCGGGCGCTACGTCGCGATCGAGATCGCCGACACCGGCTCCGGCATTCCGAAGGAAAATCTTTCCCGCATCTTCGAGCCCTTCTTCTCGACCAAGGAAGTGGGCGCCGGCACCGGCCTCGGCCTTTCCACCGTCTACGGCATCGTGCACCAGACCGGCGGCTACATCTTCGTCGAATCGGCGGTGGGCGAGGGCAGCACCTTCACCATTTACCTCCCCGCGCAGGAACAGGCGGCGGCCGACCGCACCGCCAAGGCGCGGGTGCCGGCGGCGGAACTCGACGCCGACCTCACCGGCGCCGGCACCATCTTGCTGGTGGAGGACGAGGACGCGGTGCGGCTCTTCGGCGGGCGCGCGCTGCGCAACAAGGGCTACCGGGTGCTGGAGGCCGCCGACGGCGAAAGCGCTCTCGACGTGGTCAACCTGGCGATTGCCGAGGGCCAGAAGATCGACCTCATCCTCAGCGACGTGATCATGCCCGGCATGGACGGCCCGACCCTGGTGCAGCTTTTGCGCCAGGAACTGCCGGGGGTGAAAGTCATCTTGATGTCCGGCTACGCCGAGGACGCGGCGCGCGCGCTCGAAAACGATCCCTCGCTCAACTTCCTGCCCAAGCCCTTCAGCCTCGCCGCCCTCGCCGGCAAGGTGAAGGAAGTGATGAAGGGGTAGGCTGCATCAAAGTCGGCACGCGCAGTAAGCCACCACTGGTGCTTCAATATATTAAGGAAGGTCCGCATAAGTCGGTTCGTCGCCCCGGCCGACGCGAAGCGGAGAGCCGGGGTCCAGGAATATCAACACGGTGCTGAACTCCCGCTTTCGCGGGAGTGACGGGTTGGGATTTATTCAAAGTTTCCATAATATATGTCGGCTTGCGATATCGCGCCGGATGCAAGGAGCCCCGAGACACCAATCCCAACCTTTATGGACAAACCGAATGTTGTCGGACGGAGTCAGCATTGATTTGGCCTTACAGGGGGGAGGCGCGCATGGCGCGTTCACTTGGGGAGTGCTGGATCGGCTTCTGGACGAGAAGGGCTGGACCTGCAGCGCTATAAGCGGGGCGAGCGCGGGGGCCATGAACGCGGTCGTGATGGCGGATGGGCTCCTCGACGGCGGGCCCGCGGGCGCTCAAAGGGCACTCTGGGGATTCTGGAAACGTATCAGCCGGGCGGCGCACGGTTATACTGTCGCCAGAAACCTCTTTCACTCTCTTTTCCTTCCAAGCGGCGTGGGCACGGCGGGATGGACCGCTTACAACCCGCTGACCGTATCCGCAGCGATTTGGTCGGCGATGTCCCATGCCGTATCTCGGACACTTTCGCCCTACCAGTTCAATCCGCTCAATCTCAACCCCCTAAGCAGTCTGCTCGACGAGTCGGTGGATTTTGAACGTCTACGGAAGGCCAAGGATATCCGTCTTTTCATCTCGGCCACGAACGTCAGAACCGGCGGAATCAGGGTGTTCCGTAATCGCGAGCTGTCGGCGCGAACCGTCATGGCATCATCGTGCCTGCCGCAGCTTTTCCAAGCCGTCGAGATCGACGGCGAGACCTATTGGGACGGCGGTTATGTGGGCAATCCCGCGCTTCTGCCTCTTATCGCCGAAAGCGCGCCGGAGGACCTACTCATCATTCAGTTGAATCCTCCGGTCCGCAACGAACGGCCCCGAACGACCGACGCTATCGCCGGCAGGCTCAATGAGATCACGTTCAATACGAGTCTGGTCAAGGAACTCAGAAGCGTCGCGCTCTTGAAGCGGGCGCTCGACGAGGAAGCCGTCGACCATGTCTTCCGGCACCCGCTTTTCGGCCAGGTCCGCGCGCTTCGTCTGCATCGAATCGCAGCCGACGAGACGGCGTTCCAACTCGGCGTGAAGAGCAAGCTTGATCCGGAGTGGGAGTTTCTCGTGCGACTGCACGGCCTCGGCGTCCGCGCGGCCGATGCATGGCTCAAGAAACACGGGGCGGATCTCGGAAAGCGGTCGACGCTCGACCTCGATGCGGTTTGATCCGGGGCGCGGAATGGCATATTTCGAACGCGAGGGGCGGCAATGACGGTCGGCATTCTTGGGATTCTGCTGGCGCTCGGGCTTCTCATCTACCTCGCTTATCGGGGGTTGAGCGTGCTGCTGGTGGCGCCGCTCATGGCGCTGATTGCCGTCGTGGCCAGCGGGACACCGGTGCTCGCGTCCTACACCCAGGTGTTCATGCCCGCGCTCGGCTCGTTCGTCATCCAGTATTTCCCTTTGTTCCTCCTCGGGGCGCTGTTTGGCAAGCTGATGGATAATACCGGCGCGGCCAGGTCGCTTGCCGAAGCCATCGTTGCGCGGCTCGGCGAAGCGAATACGATTCCAGCCGTCGTTATAGCCTGTGCCGTCCTGACCTACGGTGGCGTGTCGTTGTTCGTTGTCGCGTTTGCCGTCTATCCCATTGCGGCGGCTATGTTCGAACGCGCGAACCTCCAAAGATCACTCATTCCGGCCTCGATCGCACTCGGCTCGTTTACATTCACCATGACGGCGCTGCCCGGAACGCCCGCGATCCAGAACGCGATTCCCATGCCCTACTTCGGAACGACCGCATTTGCGGCCCCGGGCATCGGAATCATCGCGGGGGCGATCATGCTGGTCCTCGGCCTCCTCTGGCTGTCTTGGCGGGCCAAGACCCGCGCCGCGACGATTCGATCGGATGCGGCGCGCCTTGATCGACCTCGCCGGGTGTTGAGGGAGTATGCGCAAGGGGAAGGATACGACGTCGTCGAGATCGGCGAGCCGGAGGCGGAAGCCCCAAGAAACCTCCCGCCAGTTTGGCTGGCGGCGCTTCCGATCGTGCTCGTGGTCAGTCTCAACTACCTTCTCGCGGCATATGTGCTGCCGTCGCTCGACACGACGTATCTCGCCGACAAGCGATACGGTTCGGTGGCCTTCGATACCGTCAAAGGCGTGTGGGCTGTCTTGATCGCCCTTGCCTCCTCGATCGTCGTGACGGTTGTTTTCAATCGAAACCGCATAAAAAGTCTGAAGGACACGCTCGACAGTGGGGCCAACGCGGCGACCGGCCCGACGTTTAACACAGCGTCGCTCGTCGGCTTCGGGGCCGTCGTTTCATCCCTGCCGGCATTCGCGTTAATCAGGGATGGCGTGCTCGGTATCGCGCCCGATAACCCCCTGATCTCCCTCGCCATTTCCGTCAATATCCTTGCCGGGATTACCGGATCGGCTTCGGGCGGCATGAGCATTGCGCTTCAGACCTTGGGCGGCACGTATCTCGATCTTGCGAGGGCCGCGAACATCGACCCCGATCTATTGCATCGCGTGACCGCGGTCGCGACCGGCGGGCTGGATGCGCTTCCGCACAACGGCGCGGTCATCACTCTGCTTTCTGTTTGCAAGATGACGCACGCCGAGGCCTACAAAGATATCTTCGTTGTCGCATGCGCCATACCGATCCTGGCGCTGGTGGTCATCCTTACTATCGCCACCCTGGCGGGATCGTTCTAGCGCCTCCTCAAGACGGCCAATAAGTCTTGGACTTTCCCGGCGAACCGGCGCTTGCATGAAGAGAGGAATCCGTTTCTTGTATCTTAAGCTACGGAGGAAGCCCCATGAGCCATGGAACTCCAATACAATCTGTCGGACGATATGACCTTTCCCCTGGATTAGGTCCACTCAGAGGGTGAACGTTTCGGTTTGTATCACGGTTTCGGTGTCGGCGGCGAGCGGGCGGGGCGCGAAGCCATCCGGCGAGCGCAGCGCCCCGCCGCGAGCCG
>VGZQ01000102.1 GCA_016872535.1 Rhodospirillales bacterium
ACAAGGACAAGGTGCTGAAATCGGAATTTCCCCGCGCCAAGCCCGAAATCAGCCGCTTCAAGGGCTTGGGCGAGATGCCGGCGGCGCAGCTCAAGGAAACGACCATGAGCCCGGCCTCGCGCACGCTCTTGCGCGTGCAGGTGCCGTCGAAAAAGATCGGCGGGGCGAAGGCGCGCGAAACCGCGCGCCTGGTCGAGCGCCTGATGGGGCGCAAGCCGGAGTTGCGCTTCGAATACATCCAGGAACACGCCAAGTTCGTGAAGGACCTGGACGTCTAGGCGTCCGGCTTGACGGCGGTCAAGCGGCAATCGCCGCCGCCGTTTTATTTTCGCGCGGGAGGGCCGCCGCTTGACCCGCGCCGTTTACGACCGCATCGCGCGTCTCTACGACCTGCTCGACCTGCCGTTCGAGCACGGCCGTTATCGCCCGTTGCGCAAGCACCTGTTCGCCGGCGTGCGCGGCCGCGTGCTGGATGCCGGTTGCGGCACCGGGCGCAATTTCGCCTATTACCCGCCGGGCGCGGACGTAATCGGCGTCGATCTCTCGCCCGCCATGCTCGCGCGCGCGGTCAAGCGCCAAACCCGTCTCGGCCTTTCCGTGCCGCTGCTGGAAATGGACGTGTGCCGGACGTCGTTTCCCGACGAAACGTTCGATTTCGCCGTCGCCTCGTTCCTGTTCTGCGTGCTGCCGAACGAACGGCAACCGGAAGCGCTGGCCGAAATCAAGCGCGTGCTCAAGCCGGGTGGCGAAATCCGCATGCTGGAATACACGTGGTCGACCGATCCGGTCCGGCGCGCCGTGCAGAAACTGTGGGAGCCGTGGGTCGCGCGCGTCTATGGCGCCGGGTTCGACCGCGAAACCGATCGCTTTACGCGCGAAGCGGGCTTTCGGGACGTGGAGGAAACTTTCCTCTACGCCGACATCATCAAATTGATCCGGGCGCGGAAATAAGCGCCGCCGTCAAAGTCCCGTCGCCTCGGAAACGCCCAGCATCAAGTTCAGGTTCTGCACCGCCTGGCCCGAGGCGCCCTTGCCCAGGTTGTCGGAGACCGCCACCAGCACCGCGTGTCCGCGCTTGGCGTTGCCGAAGACGTAGAGCTTGAGGTCGTTGGTGCCGTTGAGGGTCTCGGCCTCCAGGTTGGCGGGCGGCGGATCGGCGAGCGGCGCGACGGTGACGAACCGCGCGCCTTGGTAATGCGACGCGAGTGCCGCGTGCAGGTCGGCCGGCGCGGGCCTTCCCGGCAACTGCGCGAGGTGCAGCGGCACCTGGACGATCATCCCCTGGCGAAAATTGCCGACGCTCGGCACGAACAACGGCCGTGTCGTCAGGCCCGACTGTTTTTCGATCTCCGGCACGTGTTTGTGCTCGAGGCCGAGGGCGTAAACCCGAAACGGGCTCTCGGTGTAATCGGGCGCACTCGGATCTTCATAGCTCGCGATCATCTTCTTGCCGCCGCCGGAATAGCCGGAAATGGCGGTGACGGTGACGGGAAAATCGGCGGGCATGATTCCGGCGCCGATCAGCGGCCGGAGCAGCGCCACCGCCGAACAGGCGTAGCAGCCGGGATTGGAAACCCGCGCGGCGTGGGCGATCCTGTCGCGCTGGCCCGGCATCAGTTCGGGAAAGCCGTAGACCCAATCGGGATCGGTCCGGTGCGCGGTCGAGGCGTCGATCACGCGGGCGTTGCTGCCTTTGACCATCGCCGCCGCCTCGCGCGCCGCGTCGTCGGGCAGGCACAGGATGGCGATGTCGGCCGAGGCGATCGCGTCTTTCCGCGCGGCCGCGTCCTTGCGCGCCGAATCCGACAGGTGGATCAGCCGCACGTCCTTGCGGCCTTCCAGCCGGGACTTGATCTGCAGGCCGGTGGTGCCGACCTCGCCGTCGATGAATACGGTTGCCGTCATGGTCATTGATCCTACCCCAAAAACACATCGGGCGCTCCCGATGAGAGCGCCCGATGAACCGGAAAAGCTTCTCGCGGGGAATCAGCGTTTCGAGAACTGGTAGCTGCGTCGCGCCTTGGCGTGGCCGTACTTCTTGCGCTCGACCACGCGCGAATCGCGCGTGAGGAAGCCGCCCTTCTTGAGGACCGGGCGCAGGCCCGGCTCATGGAGGGTGAGCGCGCGGCTGATGCCGTGGCGGACCGCGCCGGCCTGGCCGGACAGCCCGCCGCCGGTCACCGTGCACCAAATCTCGATTTGCCCGTCGCGCTGGGAAGTGATCAGCGGCTGCTTGATCAGCATCTGCAGCACCGGGCGGGCGAAGTAGGCCTGGAAATCCTTGCCGTTGATGGTGATCTTGCCGGGGCCGCGCTTGACCCACACGCGCGCGACCGCGTTCTTGCGCCGGCCGGTGGCGTACGAGCGGCCGAGGGCGTCGATCACCGGCTCGGTCGGCGCGGCCGGACCCGCCGCGACCGGCGCGGCCGGGGATTCCTTCAGATCGGCGAGCGACTTGATCGTTTCGGCCATGATGCTCAGGCGCTCCTCTTGTTCTTCGGGTTCATCGCGGCGAGGTCGAGAACTTCCGGGTTCTGGGCCTCGTGCGGATGCTTGGGCCCGGCGTAGACGTGCAGCTTGCGCATCTGAGCGCGGCCCATCGGGTTGCGGGTGATCATGCGCTCGACCGCCTTCACGATGACGCGCTCGGGCGCCTTGCTTTCCAGGATCTGGCCCATGGTCCGGGTCTTGACGCCGCCGGGGTGGCCGGTGTGCCAATGGAACACCTTGCGCGCGCGCTTGTTGCCGGTGAGCCGCACCTTCTCGGCGTTGACGACGATGATGTTGTCGCCGCAATCGATATTGGGCGAGAACATCGGCTTGTGCTTGCCGCGCAGGCGCAGCGCGAGCAGGCTGGCGAGCCGGCCGAGCACGACGTCCTCGGCGTCGACCACGTACCACTTGCGCGTGACGTCGGCGGGTTTGGCGGAATAGGTCTTCATGGCGAATGGGTCCTGGGGCCGCGAGGGCGCGGAGTATGTCAGAGAAAAATGGGCTGTCAACCCGGAAATGCCTATCATTATCAGTCGATTAAATCGAGGTATCATGTTACCTCGACGCCACCTCGCTCTTTGTCGGATTTCCTTCGGCGTGCTATAGGCCCCATGGATAAAATTGCCATGCCCGCCGTCGTCTGGACTCCCGCCATGAGCGTCGGTATCGAAGCCCTCGATACCGACCACAAGATGCTGTTCGGCCTCATCAACCAACTCGACCGTGCCATCGCCGAAGGGTCGGCCGACACCATCGTCGCCAGCATCATCAACGGCCTGGTCGATTACACCGAATACCATTTCGGCCGCGAGGAAGCGATGATGGCCGCCGTCGGCTACGCCGGGCTGGACGCCCACCGCGCCAGCCACCGGGCTCTGGTCGAATCCTTGCAGCTCTTACGCGACGCCTACGCCGGCGGATTGCGCGACGGGATCGAGACCCGCTTGCTCACATTCATGCGCGATTGGATCACCGGGCACATCCGCGGCGAAGACATACAATACGCGCCCGTCATGAAAGGCCGCGAATCCGATCTCGCCCACGTCGACAAGGACTACACCCGGAAACTCCTCGCGCGCTCGCCTTAATCTCTACAACTCGATCCCCGGCGTCCTAATCCTTGGAGCCCGACGCGGGCGGAATGGAATAGGTGCCGGTCGCGTGCGCGACCGGTTCGGCGTGGCCTTCCGACAAAATGGTCACCTCCATCACCGCCAGCCGCTTGCCGAGCTTGATGACCTTCCCTTCCGCCACCAGCCCGCCGGGAAAGGGCCGACGCAGGAAGTTGATGTTGAAGTTGGTGGTGACGGCGAGCTTGACCTTGCCGATGGCGCTGAGCAGCGTCACGTACATGGTCAGATCGGCGAGCGCCATCATGGTCGGTCCGGAAATGGTGCCGCCGGGCCTGAGCATGGACTTACCGAAGGATTGACGCAGGGTCGCGCGGCCGCGCGCGAGCCGGGCGAGGCGGATGCCGGATTCCACCGCCCACGGAATCTCCTCGGCCATCAGGGCGTTGAATTCGGCCTTGGTGATCTTGGACATGTTCGTTTGCCTTCGCGGGCGTTTGTCTTCGCCGAGGGTACGTGCCGTTGACGTTAACGTCAAATAACTCCGGCCAGGGGCTTGCCAGGAGGGGCCGAAATCCAGGAAGATTCCCGCTCCCCCACCCGCCAGGGAAACTCAACCATGACCGCCGCCGCCCAGGCCAGAATCGAAGCCACGCTGCTGCGCGCCGACGGGGACGGCGTCGCCACGCTCACCCTTAACCGGCCGGCGCAACGCAACGCGCTCGCGCGCGAATTGATGACGGCGCTGGAGCGGGAGCTGGCCGCCATTGCCGAAGACCGTTCGGTGCGCGTCGTCGTGATCGCGGGCTCGGGCCCCGCCTTTTGCGCCGGCCACGATTTGAAGGAAATGCGCGCCAACCCGGGTCGCAAATTCCAGGAGGCGCTGTTCCGTCAATGCAGCCGTATCATGCTCGCCATCACCCGCTTGCCCCAGCCGGTGATCGCGCGCGTGCACGGCCCCGCCTTCGCCGCCGGGTGCCAGCTGGTCGCCACCTGCGACATCGCCATCGCCGCCGACACCACCACCTACTCGACGCCCGGAGTGCATATCGGCCTCTTCTGCTCGACCCCGATGGTGGCCTTGAGCCGGGCGGTGTCGCGCAAGGCGGCGATGCACATGCTGCTGACCGGGGACGTCATCGACGCCAAGCGGGCGCACGAGATCGGCCTCGTCACCCGGATCGTGCCGCCGGCGGACCTCGACCGCGCGCTCGCCGAAACGACCGAGACTTTGCTCGCCAAATCATCGCGCGTTCTCAAGATCGGCAAGGAGGCTTTTTACCGCCAGATCGAGATGGGCCTGGCCGACGCCTACGACTACGCGAGCCGGGTGGCGACCGAGAACATGATGCTCAAGGACGCGGGCGAAGGGATCGACGCCTTTATCGCCAAGCGCCCGCCCCGGTGGACCGAGTCATGACCCCACAGGCCGCGGCTCCGGCTGCCGAACTGCGTTACGACGACGACTTCATCCGCCGCATTCTCAAATCGACGCGGGTGATCGCCATGGTCGGCGCCTCGCCCAACTGGGTCAGGCCGTCGAACTTCGCGATGAAGTATCTGCAAGGCAAGGGCTACCGGGTTATTCCGGTCAATCCCGGCGCGGCCGGCCAGACAATCTGGGGCGAAACCGCCTACGCCTCGCTCGCCGACATTCCCGACAACTACGATCTGGTCGACATTTTCCGCTCGTCCGAGGCGGCGGGCCCGATCGTCGACGAGGCGATCAGGCTCGCGCCCGCCAAGGGCATCCGCGCGATCTGGATGCAGCTCGGCGTGCGCAACGACGCGGCCGCCGCGCGCGCCGAGAAAGCCGGGTTGATCGTGGTCATGAACCGCTGCCCCAAGATCGAATACGGTCGGCTGTTCGGCGAGCTTTCCTGGTCCGGGGTCAATTCCGGAATCGTGTCGGCCAAGCGCCCGAAGATGCGGCCATGAACGACAAGCCCGATTCGAACAAGAAACCGGCGCGCGAGGCGGCTCCGCCCGAATTCGGTTTCGCGACCCGCGCCGTGCATGCGGGCGCCCGGCCCGATCCGGTCACCGGCGCGCGCAATACGCCGATCTATCAGACGACGTCCTATGTGTTCGAGAGCGCCGAACACGCTGCCGATCTGTTCAACCTGCAGACGTTCGGCTTCATCTACTCGCGGCTCACCAATCCGACCGTGTCGGTGCTGGAAGAAAGGATCGCCAACCTCGAGGGCGGCCGCGCCGCCGTGTGCGCGGCCTCGGGCCACGCCGCGCAGTTTCTGGCGTTCTTCACGCTCCTGGAACCCGGCGACGAGTTCGTCGCCTCGCGCAACCTGTACGGCGGCTCCATCACCCAGTTCGGCATCAGCTTCAAGCGGCTCGGCTGGACCTGCCACTTCGTCGATCCGCGCGACCCCGAAAACTTCCGCCGCGCGCTGACCCCCAAGACCAAGGCGATTTTCATCGAAGTGCTGGCCAATCCCGGCGGCATCGTCGTCGATCTGGAAAAAGTCTCGGGGATAGCCCGCGACGCGGGCATTCCGCTGATCGTCGACAACACGCTGGCGACGCCGTATCTCTGCCGCCCGTTCGAATGGGGCGCCGACCTGATCGTCCATTCGACCACCAAGTTCCTGAGCGGCCACGGCACCTCGATCGGCGGCGCGCTGGTCGAATCGGGCAAGTTCGACTGGACCAAGGGCGGCAAGTTCCCGACCATGACCGCGCCCGATCCCGCCTACCACGGCCTGACCTTTTACGAGACGTTCGGCGATTTCGGCTTCACCATGAAGGCGCGCGCCGTGGGCCTGCGCGATTTCGGACCGGCGATGGCGCCCGCCAACGCCTTCTACACCATCACCGGCATCGAAACCCTGCATCTGCGCATGGAACGCCATGTCGCCAACGCGCAAGTTCTGGCCGAATTCCTGGAACAGCACCCGGCCGTCGCCTGGGTGTCCTACGCCGGCTTGGCCTCCAGCCCCTACCATGCCCTCGCCAAAAAATATCTGCCCAAGGGCGCGGGCTCGGTGTTTACGCTCGGCCTCAAGGGCGGCTACGAAGCCGGGGTCAAGCTGGTCGAGTCGGTCCAGCTGTTTTCGCATCTCGCCAATCTCGGCGACACACGCTCGCTGATCCTGCACCCGGCCTCGACCACCCATCGCCAGTTGAGCCTCGAGCAGCAAGTCGCCGCCGGCGCCGGGCCGGACGTGGTGCGCCTGTCGATCGGCATCGAGTCGGCGGACGACCTGATTCGCGATCTCGACCGGGCCTTGACCCAGGCGGCGAACACTTGACCGCGCGCCGGCGGATTTATCACCTGATCGAGGAGCCGCTGCCCGGCAAGCGCTGGGTGCACGTCGTCAACATCCTCATTGTCGTTCTGATTCTGACCAACGTTGCGGCGGTGGTTTTCGAATCGATCCCCGAGATCGAGGACGCCTACGGCCCCCAATTTTGGGCGTTCGAAGTCTTCTCGGTCGTCGTGTTCACGATTGAATACGCGCTCCGGCTCTGGGTCGTTCCGGAAAATCCGTCGTATGCGGCTCTCGCGCCGGTACGGGCGCGATGGAGATACGCCCTATCCTTTCACGCCCTGATCGATTTGCTCGCCATCCTGCCGTTCTACCTCGGCGCCGTCGTCGGCATCGATCTGCGATTCCTGCGCATTCTCCGAATCATCCGCTTGCTGAAGCTGACCCGCCATTCGCACGCGTTCGAGGCGCTGGCCCGCGTCGTGTTCCTGCAGCGCCGCCCCCTGCTCGCCACCGTCGTGATCGCGGGCATGTGGCTGGTGTTCGCGGCGAGCGTCATTCATCTGATCGAACACGAGATGCAGCCGGAAAAGTTCGGTACCATCCCTCGCGCCATGTGGTGGACCATCGTGACCATGACCACCACCGGCTACGGCGACGTGGTGCCCGCGACGCCGCTCGGCCGGATGTTCGGCGGCTTGCTGATGCTGTCCGGCATCGGGCTGCTGGCGCTGCCGACCGGCATCCTCGCCACCGGCTTCGTCCAGGAAATCCGCAAGTACGACTTCGTCGTGTCGTGGCGGCTGGTGGCGAACGTTCCGCTCTTTCGCAAGCTGGATGCGGTGCGCGTCTCCGACATCGTCAGCGTGCTCAAGGCGAAGAACGTGCCCGCGCGCCACGCCGTCGTCCGCCGCGGCGAACAGGCCGACGCGATGTATTTCATCGTGTCGGGCGAAGTCGCGGTCGACATTCTGCCGGCGCCCAAGCGCCTCGGCGCCGGCGATTACTTCGGCGAGATCGCGCTCCTGAAGCACGCGCCGCGCACGGCGACGGTGGTATCGGAAACCGACTGCGCCCTGCTGGTTCTCGGCACCGACGATTTCGCTCGCCTGCTGCGCGACGTGCCCGAACTCGCCGAACAGCTCCGCAAGACCATGGACGAGCGCCTCGCCGAACTCGAACGCGCGGAAACCGGCGCATAACCCATGAACGTCGCCGACATGCTCGCTCACGCCCAGGATCTCGAGCGTGGCGGGCGCCTCGATGATGCCGAAGCCGCCTATCGCGCCGTTCTTGCCCGAATCCCCGGCGAGGTTGACGCCCTGCATCTGCTCGGCATCCTCGTTCACCGCCGCGGTCGAACGGTCGAGGCGATCGAACTTCTGGAAAAGGCCTCGAAGCGGGCGCCGCGCGACGTGCATGTCCTCAACAATCTCGGGCAACTCCTCAAGGCTGTCGGACGGCTCGACGACGCGGAAAAAAGATTTCGCCGCGCGGTTGCTTTCGCCCCTGGCTTCGCCGACGCCCACAACAATCTCGGCACTACCCTCGCGGCCCGGTGCCGGACCGACGAAGCCCTGGCATGTTTCCGCCGCGCGATCGAGGCCGAACCCGGGCACACGCTCGCGGCCTACAATCTCGCGACCTTGCTGCTCAAAAACGACCAGCCCGACGAAGCGATCCCCCTGCTCGGCCGCTTGACCGGCACCGGACCGTTCGCCGCCGACGCGCGCAACAACCTGGGTTTTGCCTTGTTCGAAACCGGCGAGCCCGAACCGGCCGAACAGCATTTTCGCTCGGCTCTCGAAATTGATCCCGCGCATGCCGATGCTCTCGTCAACATAGGAAGAGTCTTGGCTGAACGTCACGAAGCCGCCGCGGCGGAGGATTATTTTCGGTAATTAGGGCGATTCGTAACCATGTGCTAGGAGGAAAGGCGCATGGTTATAGGGGGTTCGAGGGTTTTCGGGTGTGCGGCCAACTTTGAGCGGGGCCGCAAGTGCGTTTTCTGCGGGTCGTTCAA
>VGZQ01000103.1 GCA_016872535.1 Rhodospirillales bacterium
GGTCCATCGCCGCCAACACCGGCGCCAACCGGCGGCCGTTGAAGCGTTCCACCACCATCAGCAGCACGTCCATCTCCAGCTCCTCGAAGATCTTCGCCGCCTCCTTGGGCTTCATGGTCTCGTAGATCTTGACCAGGCTCGCGACCTTCTTCTCCTGCTGCTCGTCGTAGGCCGCCAGCAATTTTTCGATGGTGGCCTGCAGGCTCTTCATTTCCTCGACTTTTTTGTCGATCCGCGATTCGGCAGCCTTGAGCATGGCGCCGCGGACTTCGAGTTCCTGCTCGCGTTTTTCGATGCGATCCCGTCTTTCGGCGAGCTGTTGCAGGATGTCCATTTCGGCTTGGCTCAACAGCGTTGGGTCGTCGCCGAGCTTGCGGATCGGACGGCCGCGAGTGGCGTCGCGGGTGCGGGTCGCGGCCTCGCCCTCGGCCGGCGCCTCGGCATCGGCGCCTGCGGGCGGCGGCACCGCGACTTGCGCGCCGGGAGCCGGCGCCGGGGGTTGCTGCTGGGCGGTCGCCTCGGCGACGCCCGCTTTCAGGATATCGACGACGTCGCGCCAGATATCGCCGACCCGAACGGTGAGCAGCAAGGCGGCGAAAAAGATGGTGACCGGCAGAAAGCGGATGCGGGGGATGAATTTCATGGCGGTTCGATCCGTTGGCCCGACACCGCTCAACTGGCGGCGCGAAATACCCTCAGCAACTCCCGCTCGGCGTCGGAGCGCGGCTCGATCCCGATCGCATCGCGATCTTCATCGTGGTCGCGATTGCGCTCGCGGGAAGCGCGCGGCACCGGCGCCGCCGGCGCCTCGACAGGTTTGGGTCTGGCCGCGCGGATCGCGCCTTCCAGACGATCGGCCGCGGAATTGGCCCGTTCGATCAGGAAGGCGAGATCGTCGCGCAGCACGTGCGCTTTGTTCAAACGTTCCTGCAGCGCCTCGGTGCCGGTCGAGACGCGGCCGATGCTGGCTTCGGCTTTCTGCGTGGCTTGCGTGAACGTGGCGGCGAGCTGCTGCAATTCCGCCTTGTGGCGACGAAGCGCGGTCAGCTTCCGGTTCAGCGCGACCGCATAGCCGATGGTCGTGGCGAGGAACACGATCAGGATCGCGTCCATTAAAAGGGTGTAGTTCATGGCGATAGCCCTATCCTTTCACCTTGGCGAGACGATCCTCGATGCAGATCGCGATATGGTTGCCGCGCCGGCCCATACGGCCGGTATACATCGGGACCTTTCCGCAGTGCAGTTCGACCAGCGAGTCCGGGGTCGCGTTGAGCAGGATTTGCGAACCGACCTTGAAGTTGAAAACGTCGCTCAACATCATGGTCTGCTGGTCGATAACAACTTCCAGATCGACATCGGTGCGCCACAGTTCCTCGGCCAAATGCGTTTCCCAAATCGAGTCGCGACCGAATTTTTCGCCCATGAACATCTGGAGCAGCAATTCGCGCACCGGTTCCAGCGTGGCGTAGGGCAGCAGCAGTTCGAGCCGCCCGCCGCGGTCTTCCATGTCAATGCGCAGGCGGGCGACGATGGCCGCGTTCGAGGGCCGCGAGATGGTGGCGAAGCGCGGGTTCGTTTCCAGCCGCTCGAAGCGGAAGCTGACGGGACTCAGGGGCTCGAACGCCGCCGACAGATCGCCGAGCATGACGTGGATCATGCGTTCGACCAGCGATCGTTCGATGGTGGTGTAGGGGCGGCCCTCGATGCGCATCGCCGCCGTGCCGCGCCGACCGCCGAGCAACACGTCGACGATCGAATAGATGAGCGACGAATCGACCGTCATCAGGCCGTAATTGTCCCATTCCTCGGCCTTGAACACCCCGAGCATGGCCGGCAGCGGGATCGAGTTGAGGTAATCGCCGAAACGGGTCGAAGCGATGTTGTCGAGCGAGACCTCGACGTTGTCCGACGTGAAGTTGCGCAACGAGGTCGACATCAGGCGCACCAACCGGTCGAACACGACTTCCAGCATCGGCAGCCGTTCGTAGGAGACCATGCCGCTCGACAAGATGGCCTGGATGCCGGCTTTTTCCGCGACATCCTGCTGGTCGTCGTCGAATCCGAGCAGACTGTCGATTTCGTCCTGATTGAGGACGCGGGTTTGCTCGCGCGTCGACGGTCCGGCGGCCATGCCCCCGCCCCCGCCCCCGCCGACCATGGCTTCCCATTCGGCGGCGAGATCGTCCTGGTTGTCGCCGCCGCCCGCCGCTGGCGAGCCACCGCCGCCCGATTGGGCGGCAAGCTGCGCTTCCCATTCGGCGGCCATCGCGTCTTGATCGGTCGTGTCGTCGCCTGGTGCCATTGTTCCCGTTCCTCCCGCTCCGCCCGCGCGCCGGCTATTGGATCAATATTTCCTTGAACAACACGTCGTTGACCTGCGCCGGCGCGGCGGCGGTATTGACCCTGAGCAGCATTTCCTCGCGCAACCGGTACATGCCGATCGACCCGCGCAAATCCTCGATCTTCAACTCGCGCAGGTAAACCTGGAAGTTGTCGATGATGCGCGGCATCAGTTTTTCGATCACCGGGACAAATTCCTTCTTCTCCACTTCGAGCGTCACCTTCATCTTGATGAAACTGGTGCGCCGGCCGCCGGTGTTCAGGTTGACGAGCAACTCGGGCAAATCCATGAACACCGTTTCGCGCCCCTGAGCCGCCGCCACCTCCTTATCCTTTCCGGTCAGTTTCTGGATGAGCGGATCGAGGTACCCCATGAAGTAGGCGCCCGCAATGCCGCCCACCACCAACAGCACCGCCAGGACAATGATGATCAGCAACCGCTTGCGCCCGGCGGACGATACTCCTCCTTGCTCCTCTCCTTCCGCCGTCCCTTCTTCCTCGGGCGCGGGCGATTCGTCGTTTTCGTCGCGTTCCGCCATGTTCAGTTCACCCGCGGGCGTTCATTCGCCCTTGTGCCCGATCCGCTGATGCCCGACTCAAGCCCGCCGACGCCGTCCCTCGGACCCGACGCCTGATGCTAGGGGCGACTGGTTAATAAATGGTTGAAGGCCGACCGGACGCGCGGCCGATGGGGGGCCCGCACCGAGCTAACGGCCTAATTTGCCTATGAGAAATACCGCTTCCACGTTGTTAACCATAGCCCAAAGCCGGCCTTGGCGCCACCGGCCCCCACCCACGCGGCGCCAGCGGCAGTTTCTTCCCAACGGGCCCGAGCCGGGTCATCCCGAAGGCTGGTTTTGCCTGCCTTATGTCGATCCAACCAACTGAAAAACCGAAATAAATCGGATTGGCACGCCCCATGCATTGTGGAGAGCGCGATCGCATCGGCCCACGGCACAACAACAAACGCCGGAGACGACGGAGGCGATCGGGCTAAAGGTCCGCCTACGGGGGCGGACACGTTAACCGTGCAGTGATGCGCCGCGTTTCGGCGACACCGTCGCCCGCGTGGCTGAAAGGGAACGTACGCCATGGAAACCACGTCGCTGATTTCGCTTTCACGCCAGGCGGGCCTTCGCCGGCAGATGGAAGTGGTCGCCAACAACATCGCCAACATGAACACCGTCGGGTTCAAGGGCGAGCACATGATGTTCGTCGACCATTTCGTCCGCAGTCGCGGCGGCGAGAAGCCTTTTCCCGAGAAACTCCACTTCGTCCGCGACATCGCCACGTTCCGCAACATCCAGGAAGGCGAAATTACCCAGACGCACAACGCGCTCGACGTCGCCATCGCCAATCCGGGGTATTTCGTCGTGCAGACTCCGCAGGGCGAGCGCTACACCCGCAACGGCCGGTTCCAACTCGACCAGTCCGGCCAGCTCGTCACGCAGGAGGGCTTCGCCGTCCTTTCCGAAGGCGGGCCGATCGTGCTCGGCCAGCGCGACGCTTCCGTCACCATCGCGCGCGACGGAACCGTGTCGAGCGAAGTGGGCCGGCTCGGCAAGCTGCGGATCGTGACGTTCGAGCGGGATACCGAGCTAAAACAAGTCGGCAACACGCTCTTTCGCACCGATCAGGCCCCAAGGCCGGCCGAACGCCCGCACGTGGTGCAAGGGGCTCTCGAAGCCTCCAACGTGCAACCGATCGTCGAAATCACCCGGATGATCGAGGTGCAGCGATCGTACGAGTCGCTCGCGCGCTTCATCGACCGCGAGGACGAACGCGTGCGCGGCCTGATCCGCGAAGTCGGACAGATGATCTAGCGACCGGACCACCGCAATCGAAAAAGAGACACAGCAAAAGGAACACCGCCATGAGATCGTTGAATATCGCCGCCACCGGCATGCTGGCACAGCAACGCAACGTCGAAGTCGTCTCCAACAACCTCGCCAACATGAACACCACGGCGTACATGCGCCGACGCACCGAGTTCCAGGACTTGCTCTACCAGAACCTGCGCCGCGTCGGCACGGCCTCGTCGGACACCGGCACGATCGTGCCGTCCGGCGTGCAGCTCGGCCTCGGCGTCAAACTTGCCGCCGTCTATCGCATTCACGAGCAGGGCAACCTGACCGCGACCGACAACACGTTCGATCTCGCCGTTCAGGGGCGCGGCTATTTCCGCGTCCAATTGCCGACCGGTGAAATTGCCTACACCCGCGACGGCACCTTCCAGCTCAACGCCACCGGGCAGCTGGTCACCCACGACGGCTACACCGTTCTACCTGCCATCACCATCCCCAACAACGCGGTCGACGTCACCGTCAACCAGAGCGGCCAGGTCCTAGTCAAGCTGCAGGGCCAAGTGGCGCTGAGCAATGTCGGACAGATTCAGATCGCCAACTTCCCCAACGAAGCGGGCCTCAACGCCATCGGCGGCAATCTGTACATCGAATCGCCGGCGTCGGGCGCGCCAGTCGCCGGTAATCCCGCCAGCACCGGCTTCGGCGCCATTTTGCAGGGTTTTCTCGAAACCTCCAACGTCAACCCGGTCGAGGAAATCTCCAACCTGATTTCAGCCCAGCGCGCCTACGAAATGAACTCCAAGGTCATCAAGGCCTCGGACGACATGATGAGTTCGCTTTCGCAACTGCGCTGACACGTAAGGGAGTCGCGCCATGATTCGCACCCTTGTCGCCCTCGTCGTTTCGATCGGAATCGCCTGCGCCGGCCCGCAACCCGCCGCCGGCGACAACCGCGTCGGCGCGGACGGCGCGAGCGCCGCTTCGTCCGTTCTGCCGGCCGTCGCGCTTGTCGGTCCGAACGTCACGGTGGAAGAACCGCTGGTCAAGCTCGGCGACATCTTCGTCGGGCTCGATCCCAAAACCGCTGACACCGCGGCCGCCTACGCTCCGCAGGCAGGCAAGCGTCTGGTGCTCGACGCGCAATGGCTGGCGCGGGCGGCGCGGCGCCATAACATCGCCTGGCATCCCGCGGGCCCGAACGAACATGTCGTCGTCCAGCGCCGAACCTTCGTTGTCACCCGCGGCGACGTGGAAGCCCGCACCCAAGCCATGCTTGCCGAGCGCCTGGCGGGCACCGAGTTCTCGGTCGAGCTTTTCAGCGTCAATTTCCGCCTGCATGCCGCTAGCGACGGCAGCGATACTTTCGCGCTCGAGGATTTCTCCTACGACCCGATCTCGCGTCGGTTCGAAGCAACCGTCGCCGCTCCGGCGGCCTCGACCATGGCAAGCCGTGCCCGCGTCAGCGGCCGCGTCCACAAGTTGATCGCCGTGCCGGCGCTGAAACGGCCGATCTCCAAGGGCGAAATCGTGCGGGCGGACGATATCGAGATCGTCCGCCTGAAAGCCGACCAGGCTCCGACCGACATCGTCACCGACCGTGACGGTCTGATCGGCAAGGCGGCGGTGCGCGGCTTGCGCGCCGGTCATCCGGTCTTCGCCCGCGACGTCGAGCGACCGGTGCTGGTGACCAAGGATTCTCTCGTCATGCTGGTCCTGCAGGCGTCCCACATGCGGCTGACCGCCCGCGGCAAGGCGCTCGATCAGGGCAGCCACGGCGATGTCATCCGCATCGTCAACGAGCAAAGTAAGCAGGTGGTGGAAGGCACGGTCATCGGCGCCGGCCAGGCCGCGGTCAAGCCCTTCGGCGCCGTCGCCGACCTCCGGCCGGTCACGAATTGAATCGCCATTCCCAGGTCCACAAGGAGTATCCCATGACCCCGCACCGAAACCGCAACCGGACGCGCCGGACGCCGTGGGCCGGAGCCGTCGCGCTCCTGCTCGCCGCGACCGCGCTCTCGGGCTGCAACGTGCTCACGCGCCTGTCCGAAGTCGGCGGCGGGCCCAAGACGTCGCCGGTCGAAAATCCGACCACGAAGCCAGGCTACAAACCGGTCAATCTGCCGATGCCGGCGGCCCAGCCTGCCGAGATCAATCCCAATTCGCTCTGGCGCGCGGGCGCGCGCGCATTCTTCAAGGACATCCGCGCCAAGGCGGTCGGCGACATCATCACGGTCAAGGTGTCGATCGCCGACTCGGGCAAGCTCGAAAACAAGACCGAGCGCGAGCGCGGCGACAGCGAAACCGCATCCGTGCCCAATTTCCTCGGCCTCGAGGCGGAATACGCCAAGAAACTGCCGCAGGCGATCAACGCCTCCAACTTCCTCAACTTCAGCAACAACCACAAGACCAAGGGCGACGGCGACATCGACCGCAAGGAAACCGTCACCCTCACCTTCGCCGCCGTCATCACGCAAATACTTCCCAACGGCAACATGGTGCTGATGGGTCGCCAGGAATTGCTCGTCAACCAGGAAATCCGCGAACTGGTGATTCTTGGCGTGGTTCGAGCCGAAGACATCGATGCCGACAACACCATCACCCACGACAAGATCGCCGAGCTGCGCATGGCCTATGGCGGCCGCGGCACGCTCAGCGGACTCCAAGCCCCGCGCTGGGGCGCGCAGGTCTGGGACATCCTCTTCCCGTTCTGACCGCGTTTACGGTTTCCCGTTCCAGGATTCCGCCGTTCCCTCGGACCTGGAAAAACTCAAGGCCGGTGCGAGAAATTGCACCGGCCTCTTTTTTCTATCTTGTCATCGCGAACGCAGCGATGTGATCCATGAGAGTGAACTGCTTCGCCCCTACGGAGCTCGCAATAACGGCTTTCGCCGTTTAGTCATCCCGGTGGGTACGCTCCATGCGCTCATGGCGTTCCTGGGCCTCGATCGACAACGTGGCGATGGGTCGCGCCTCCAGCCGGGAAATGGCGATCGGTTCGCCGGTTTCCTCGCAATAGCCGTAGGTCCCCTTCTCGATGCGCTCGAGCGCCTCGTCGATCTTGACGATCAACTTGCGCGCGCGATCGCGGGTGCGCAGCTCGAGCGAGCGGTCGGTTTCGACCGAGGCACGGTCGGCGATGTCCGGCTCGACGATGCCGCCTTCCTGCAACGACTGCAGAGTTTCTTCGGACTCGCGCACCAGTTCGCCGCGCCATTTGAGCAATTTTTGCCGAAAGTATTTGCGCATGCGCGAACTCATGAAGGTTTCGTTTTCCGTCGGTCGATAGCCCGTTGGCAACACCACGCGCTTGGCTTTTTTACCGACGCCAACGCGAGTGGCCCCGCGCGCGGTCGATTTCTTTGCGGGCGCGGGGCGAGCTTTGCCGGAACGTACTTTCTTCATCGGACGGATCCTCAGGTGGCCGTACCCGGTTGGCCCGCGGCGCGGCAGGTCCGGTCCCGGTTTCGGGAAGGGGGTGATTCTCAAGACCCGACGGGTCTTGTCAACTTCGCGATCTCGACTTCGGCGCGCAATTCGATCTCGTCCAGAATCTCGTTCAGGCGCGGATCGTCGGACCGTTCGCGCCGTTGCCGCACGGTTTGGGCCAAGCGTGCGAGTTGATCCTTAGGGATCGCCCCGGCCAGAAGGGCGAGCCGGATGTCCTCGAGCCGGTCGAGTAGAAAATGTCCGTATTGCCGCGCCGATTTGCGCCCTTCCCACGACACCGTGGCGGGGGCTTCCTGAATGGCCAGAAGCTGTTCGATGGACGCGGGCGGCGCGGTTTCCACCGCCGCCCCAGGCTCGGTCGCCGCCATCGCCTCCTTCAGGTGCTCGGCGAACTCGACGCCGCGACCCGCTTCCTTGCGGCGCCGAGCCGAGTCGACCGCCTTGCCGTTGCTTATGCCGCCGACCTTCATGGGGATTCCCGAGTCGCTTATTATCGATCCGACACGCTTATAGAGAGATAACACCGTCGAGGACACCTTCGTACGGCGCCTATTTCCCATAATTTATTTGCGTGAATTAACGTTGCGGAATAATTGTCCGTTTGATAAAGTCCTAATCTGATAATGAGAAGCGTTATCATATAAACCGAAAGACCAGTCGGATCGGGCCGACTTAAACCGGAAGGACGAGGCCCGTCACGTGATCCGTAAGAACAGCCTGCATCTCAACAACGTTTTCCACGCCTTCGGGGCCCACACGGTTCTGAACGGCGTATCGATCTTCGTGGCGCCGGGCGAAACGGCGTGCCTGCTCGGGCCCTCGGGCTGCGGAAAAACGACGCTGCTGCGGGTCGCGGCCGGACTCGAGACGCTGCAATCGGGCCAAGTCGCCATCGGCGACCGCCTCGTGGCCCAGGGACGCGGCGGCGCCCAGCTCCCGCCCGAGGCGCGTGGCATCGGTTTCGTGTTCCAGGACTATGCCCTGTTTCCGCATCTGACCATTCGCGACAACATCTCGTTCGGACTCCGCAACGGTAAAGCCGCGCGCGGCGTTTGGGTCGAAAACGCTCTCGCTCGTTTCGGGCTGGCCGGTCACGCCGACAAGTATCCACACGCGCTGTCCGGCGGCCAGCAGCAGCGGGTTTCGCTGCTGCGCGCGCTGGCTCCCGAACCGGGCGTAATGCTGCTCGACGAGCCGTTTTCCA
>VGZQ01000104.1 GCA_016872535.1 Rhodospirillales bacterium
TCACCGAATCGTAATCGCCGCACATGCCGAGATCGCTGATGTAGGCGGTGCCGCCCGGCAGCACGCGCGCGTCCGCCGTCGGCACGTGGGTGTGGCTGCCGACCACCGCCGACACGCGCCCGTCGAGAAAATGGGCCATCGCCATCTTCTCGCTGGTCGCCTCCGCGTGGATATCGACCAGCGCGGCGGCGACGGATGCGCCGAGCCGATGGTTGGCGAGCGCCGTCTCGACCGCGGCGAAGGGATTGTCGAGCGGCTCCATGTAAAGACGGCCCATCGGATGCGCCACCAGCACCGAACGCCCGCCGCGCGCGGGAAAGACGCCCGCACCGCGCCCGGGCGTGCCGGCGGGATAGTTGAGCGGCCTCAGCAAGCGCGGATCGCCCTCGATGTAGCCCGCGATTTCGCGCTGATCCCACACATGGTTGCCGGTGGTGATGACGTCGGCGCCGGCGGCGTAGAGATCGGCGCAGATCGGCCCGGTGATGCCGAAGCCGTGCGCCGCGTTTTCGCCGTTGACCATGACGAAATCGAGATCGAGGTCGCGGCGCAGCCCGGGCAGGTGTTCCGCCACCGCTTTCCGCCCGGAACTCCCCACCACGTCGCCGAGAATCAGAATGCGCATCGGTTATTCGGCCTTCGCAAAAGATTCTTTGTCCAGTCATTCCCGCGAAAGCGGGAATCCAGCACTTTTAACGGTCTGGACCCCCGCTTGCGCGGGGGTGACCCGAAAGCCGGGTTATTTCGCGTTCGGTCGCGATCCAGTCGAGCGGCTGATCGAAGGGGCCGGTCGGCACCTCGGCCACCTCCTGGGCGGCGTAGGCGATGCCGACGGCAGTGGTCGGCCCCTGGGCGCGCAGGCCCGCGAGCGTGCGGTCGTAGAACCCGGCGCCCCAGCCGATGCGATGGCCCATCCGGTCGAAGGCGAGCAACGGCGCGAACACGACGCGGGGCGTAACCTCGGGTTCCTCCGGCCCCGGCTCGCTCAAACCGAACGAACCCGATTTCAGGACCAGGCCCGGCTGCCAGCGCCGGAAGACGAGCGGCTTCCCTTTCCCCATCACCACCGGCAGCGCGACCCGGCAGCCGCGACCGGCGAGCGCGTCGAGCAGCGGGCGCACGTCCATTTCCTGCTGCATCGGCCAATAGACCGAAACCGCGACGCCCGGCGCGAGCCCGAGCGCGTCCGCCTTGGCCATCACGTTCGCGGCGAGGCGCGCGCCCGCGTTCGGATCGGCGGCGAAGGCGGCGGCGCGGCGGGCTTGCGCCTCGGCGCGCGTCGCCTTTTTGGCTTGGTCGAGGGTCATCGAACGAATTTCAGGCGGCACTCGGCTCCGGCCGCAACCGTTCCAGCCCGGCGGCGAGACCTTCGATCCGTTCGGCGACGCGCTCGATGCGCCGGGCGATAGCGTCCTCGGCCGCGGCCACCGCCAGCGCCGGGCTGTCGCCGGCTTCCGCGCGCGCGGCGCGCAGTTCCGCCTGCGCGTCCAGCAATTCGTCGGCGATCATCAGGCTCGCCATCACCAGAAGGCGCGAATCGTCGGCGCGCCCGATCGCGGCGGCGAGCTGGCCGACCCGCTTGTCGATGAATTCGGCGAGGCGGGCGAGGTGCGCTTCCTGCCCGTCGTCGCAGACGATGGGGTACGAGCGGCCGTTGATGCGAACCGATGTCTGGGCCAAAGGCGTCGTCCCTCGTCCGTTCAGTGCGCCAGGACTTGGCGCAGGTGCTCGACCGCGGCGTCGAGCCGGCTCGACACCTGATCGCGCACGTGTTGCAGCGCCGCGTTTTCTTCCCGCAGTTGCGCGAGCACGGCGCGGTCTTCGGCGCGCTCCGTGTCGACCCGGACCCGGGATTCGGCCTCGGCCGCCGCCCGGTCCGCGCGCGCCGCCAGTTCGCGACCGACGCCGTCGAGCGCCGCTTCGATCCGGCCGAGGGCGGCTTCGAGCCGGGCCTCGGCGGCGCCGAGCCGACCCGGCTTCCGCTGCAAATGAGTTTCCGTCAAAACGACCTCCCGCCAAAGCGCCCCGAGAGGGGCGCGCCTTTTGATGCGCGCGGGGATTCGCCCGCGCGCGCCCCGGTAGGAGCGCATTATTCAACGCGCGTGGGGATTCGCCCACGCGATGCAGCATAGGTATGCCAGACATGCATCGTCAATCCGCGCAAAATATCGTTGACGGGCCGCGCGCTTGGCCCGAAGTTGCCCCCTTCCGGAATTTCGACTTGGCAACGGGCGGAGGAGACGATGGCGGTACGCGTGGCAATCAACGGTTTCGGACGGATCGGGCGGCTGGTGCTGCGGGCGATCGTCGAGTCCGGGCGCAAGGACATTCAGGTGGTCGGCGTCAACGACCTGGGTTCGGTCGAGGCCAACGCCCATCTGCTCCGCTACGACTCGGTCCACGGCCGCCTGCCGGTCGAGGTCAAGGTCAAGGGCGACGTCATGACCGTGGGCAAGTCCGCGATCCGGGTCACCGCCGAGAAGGAACCGGCGAAGCTGCCGTGGAAGAAGCTCGGCGTCGACATCGCGTTCGAATGCACCGGTCGTTTCACCGATCGCGCGTCCGCCGCGCAGCACCTGACCGCCGGCGCGAAGAAGGTGCTGGTTTCCGCCCCGGCCGACGGGGTCGATCTCACCGTCGTCTACGGCGTCAACCACGACAAGCTGACCGGAAAGCACGTGGTCGTGTCCAACGCGTCCTGCACCACCAACTGCCTGGCGCCGGTCGCCTACGTGCTCAACGAGGCGGTCGGCATCGTCAAGGGCTACATGACCACGATCCACGCCTACACCGGCGACCAGCGCACGGTGGATACGCTGCACAAGGACCTGCGCCGGGCGCGCGCGGCGGCGCTCTCCATGATCCCGACCTCGACCGGCGCGGCCAAGGCGGTCGGTCTGGTGTTGCCGGAATTGAAGGGCAAGCTCGACGGCACCGCCATCCGCGTCACCACCCCCAACGTGTCGGTGGTCGATTTCAAGTTTGTCGCCAAGAAGAAGACCGACGCGAAGGCGATCAACGCCGCCATCCTCAAGGCCGCCAAGGGCAAGCTCAAGGGCGTGCTCGGCACCAACGACGAGCCGCTGGTGTCGGTCGATTTCAATCACTGCCCGTACAGCTCCATGTTCGACCTGACCCAGACCCAGGTGATCGACGGCGATTTCGTGCGCGTGCTGTCGTGGTACGACAACGAATGGGGCTTCTCCAACCGCATGGCCGACACCGCGCTGGCGATGGCCAACGCCAAGTGAGTCTTTGATGACCGCGCCGGCCTTCGTCGTCCACGATCTCGGGCAGGCGAAGGCCGCGCTCAGGGCCGCGCGCGAACAAGGCATGCGCCTCATTTTGGTGAGCGCGCCGGGCGCGGCCCGAACGCTCGGCCCCGCCGTGTGGCGGGAAATGATGGCCGAAGCGGCGCGCGCCGAACCTAGCGCGATGTTCGAGGCGATCCTCGATTGCGGAAGCGACCCCGGCATTGCGCTCGGCGCGCTGCGCGAAGGGGTGAAGGCGATCGTGCTCAAGGCGCCCGCCGACGTGTTCGCCAAGGTCGCGGATATCGCCCGACAGTCAGGCGCCACGATTTATGCGCAAAGGCCCGATCATGGCTGATGCGCGCACTCGTTTATATCTGATCACGCCGCCGAAGATCGTGTTGCCGGCGTTCGCCGACGCGTTCAAGGCGGCCCTCGACGGAGGCGACGTGGCGGCGGCGCAATTGCGCCTGAAGGACGCGGACGACGACACGATCAAGCGCGCGGCGGAAACATTGCTCCCCATCGCGCGCGAACGCGGCGTCACGTTCATCATGAACGACCGGCCCGACCTGGCGGCAGCCACCGGCTGCGACGGCGTGCACATCGGTCAGGAGGATGCGTCGTACGAGGAAGCGCGAAAAGCGCTCGGCGACGACGGCGTGGTCGGCGTCACCTGCCACGATTCGCGCCACCTCGCCATCGAGGCGGCGGAAAAAGGCGCCGACTACATTGCCTTCGGCGCCTTCTTCCCGACCGGCACCAAGGAGCCAAAGACGCGTGCCGACGTGGACCTGCTCGCCTGGTGTTCGGAAGTTTTGGTGGTGCCCTGCGTCGCCATCGGCGGCATCACGCCCGCGAACTGCGCGCCCTTGGTGCGCGCGGGCGCGGATTTCCTCGCCGTCGTCTCCGCCGTGTGGGACCACCCCGACGGCCCGGCGGCGGCGGTGAAGGAATTCAACGAAGCAATTGCGGCGGCTTAAGCGTCACTCCACCTCGTTCGAAATCTCGATCAGGTTGCCGTCGGGGTCGCGGATGTAGAGCGAACGCAGTTTCGCTCGCGCGCCGGTCTTGGGCACGATCCCTTCCTCGATCGCGATCCCCTTTGCCTGCAATTCCACCATCACCTGCTCGACCGGCTCGGCGGCGATGAAGCAGATATCGACTGCGCCCGGTTCGGGCCGGCGCGCGTGGGGCACGTACGGCTTCGTCGCATCGTGCAGATTGATCTTCTGATCCCCAAACGCAAGGGCGCGGCGCCCTTCGCCGAACGTCACCAGGCGCATGCCGAGAATTTCGGTATAGAACTTGACGGTCGCCTCCATGTCGCGGGCGGTGACGACCAGATGATCGAGGCGGCGAAGATTCATGGCGGAAAGTTCCCCTGATTAGACAACCGGCGCCCACAGCACGTTGTCGATGGTGTCGGCGCCGGCGGCGAGCATGACCAGGCGATCGAACCCGAGCGCGATGCCGGCGGCCGGCGGCATGGCGCCGAGGGCGGCGAGGAAATCCTCGTCCACCGGATAGCGTTCGCCGAACAGTTTTTCGCGCTTGGCGTTATCCGCCTCGAACCGGCGGCGCTGTTCGGCCGCGTCGGTGAGTTCGCCGAAGGCGTTGGCGAGTTCCACCCCGGCGACGTACAACTCGAACCGCTCGGCGACGCGCGGGTCGCGGTCGTCCAGTTTCGCCAGCGCCGCCATGGACGCGGGATACCCGTAAAGAATGGTCGGCGTCGGATGGCCCAAACGGGGCTCGATGCGATCGAGGAATATGCGGAAGAAAACGTCGTCCCAGGAATCTTCCGCGCCGGTCTTGATTTTCAAGCTTTCCGCCGCCCGGCGAAAGGCGGGCACATCGTCGGCCAACGCCAGCACGTCGAGGCCGGCGTATTCGGAAAACGCCTCCGCGACCGAAAGCCGCCGCCACGGTTGATGAGGGTCGCTCTCTTTTCCGCGCCATGCGAACCGGCGCGCCCCGGCGGCCTCGGCCGCCGCGCGCAGCAGACCTTCGCAGTCGTCCATGATCGCCGATAGCGACGCGCCCGCGCGGTACCACTCCAGCATGGCAAATTCGGGATGATGGAGCGCCGAGCGTTCCTCGTTGCGA
This sequence comes from Rhodospirillales bacterium, assembly GCA_016872535.1. Classification (NCBI taxonomy): domain Bacteria; kingdom Pseudomonadati; phylum Pseudomonadota; class Alphaproteobacteria; order Rhodospirillales; species Rhodospirillales bacterium. Next base: position 5,361 of record VGZQ01000104.1, read on the forward strand.
AAAACGCGCGCGATCTGGAAGATGCGCGTCATGCCCCCCGCCAGCAGTTTCTTCATGGCGAACTCGGGCGAGGTGTGGAGATAAAGCGCGCGCGCCCCTTGGCCGAAGGGCTCGCGGAGTTCGGTCTTGAAGGCGCGCAAGTGCGTTTCCATCCCCGGGCTGACTTGCAGCGCTGGCGTTTCGACCTCGGCGAAGCCCCGGCCCTCGAAGAAGGCGCGGGTGGCCTTGAGCACGCGCCCGCGCAGCTCAAGCGCCTTTTCCCGCCTTGCCAAAGCGTCCGGCTTCCACCAGGGTTCGGGGCTTGTCATGGGTTCCGGGACTTTATCCTGATGAACACGTTCGCGCCGATGGTTTCGCCGTGGCCCGAGTTGATCTCGGCGGAGACACACGCGCTGATTGATGCGGGCGATCCGGCGGACCCGATCGCGCGCCAGTACGTCGCGTCCCCCGACGAGCTTAGCCGAGGGCCGGAAGAAAGAGCAGACCCGATCGGCGACAAGGCCCATTCGCCCGTGCCCGGCCTGGTGCATCGCCACGCCGACCGGGTGCTGTTGATGCCGACCGAGGCGTGCGCGGTCCATTGCCGCTTTTGCTTCCGGCGCGAACTGTTGGGCGAGCCGCGCACCCTGAGCGACGCGGAAATCGACGAAGCGCTTTCCTACGTGCGCGCCCGGCCCGGAATCCGCGAAGTGATCCTCACTGGCGGCGATCCGCTGGTGCTGTCGCCCGCGCGCCTTAAGCGCCTCGTCGGCCTGCTCGACGCCATCCCGCACCTCGCCACCATCCGCGTCCACAGCCGCGTGCCCGTCGCCGCGCCCCTGCGCGTGACGCCCGAACTGGTCGCCGCGTGCCGCGCGGCGAAGGCGTTCTTTCTCGCCGTCCATTGCAACCACCCGCGCGAATTGACGCTTGATGCCGCCGCCGCCTGCCGCCGGTTCATCGACGCCGGGATTCCGGTGCTGGCGCAGACCGTTCTCTTGCGCGGCGTCAACGACGACGCCGACACCCTGGCCGCCCTGATGGAGGCGCTGGTGGCGCTCCGCATCAAGCCCTACTACCTGCACCAGTGCGACCTCGCTTCCGGCACCGCGCACTTCCGCGTGCCGGTCGCCGAGGGCCGCGCCCTGATGGCGGAGTTGCGCCGCCGGGTGTCGGGGCTCGCGCTGCCGACCTACGTTCTCGACATCCCCGGCGGGCACGGCAAGGTGCCGATCGAGGAGACGTACGGTCCGGACGAGCGCGGCCGGGTGCGGGACGCCACGGGGCGCCTTCATCCCTATCCGCCCGCGTGATTTTTTCCGCCGCCGGGCGTTGCCAGTCCCTTCCCCGGCTGGTAGAACCCGCCCGCCATGAAAATCCAAGCCAACACCATCCGCCCCGGCAACGTCATCGAGCACGAGGGCAAGCAGTGGTCGGTCCTCAAGATCCAGCTGATCCAGCCGGGCAAGGGCGGCGCCTTCATCCAGGTCGAGATGCGCGACGTCCTCGGCGGCACCAAGACCAACGTGCGCTGGCGCACCCAGGACACGGTCGAGAAGCTTTCGGTCGACGAACGCGAGTATTCGTACCTCTATGCCGACGGCGACATGCTGACCTTCATGGACAGCGAGAGCTACGAGCAGACCACGCTCTCCAAGGACATGCTCGGCGAACGGTGCGCGTTCCTGCAGGAGAACATGCCGGTGACCATGGACCTGATCGAAGGGAAGCCGGTCGCCGTCCACCTGCCGCAGACCGTGACGCTGGAAGTGACCGAGGCCGATCCGGTGGTCAAGGGCCAGACCGCGGCGTCGTCCTACAAGCCCGCCCAGCTCGCCAACGGCGTGCGCATCATGGTGCCGCCGTTCATCGAGGCCGGCACCCGCGTCGTCGTCAACACCGAGGACGGCTCCTACGTCGAGCGCGCCAAGGACTGAGCGCGCGCATTGCGAGCGAAAGGATGGGGCCATGACCACCCAATCGGCCCTGATCACCGTGATGGTCGCCGCCGCCCGCAAGGCGGGCCGCGCGCTGACGCGCGATTTCGGCGAGCTCGAAAACCTCCAGGTTTCGCAAAAGAGCCAGTCCGATTTCGTTTCCGCCGCCGACCACCGCGCCGAGCGGGTGGCGCGCACGGAACTCGCCCGCGCGCGGCCGCGCTACGGATTCCTGATGGAGGAATCGGGCGCGACCGCCGGCGCCGACACCTCGAACCGCTGGATCGTCGATCCGCTCGACGGCACCACCAATTTCCTGCACGGCATTCCGCACTTCGCGGTCTCGATCGCGCTCGAGCGCGACGCCGACCTGGTCGCGGGCGTCGTCTACAACCCGATTTCGGACGAACTCTATTGGGCGGAAAAGGGCAAAGGCGCGTTCCTCAACGGCCGCCGCCTTCGGGTGTCGGGGCGCAGAGCCATGGCCCCCGCCCTGTTCGCGACCGGGATCCCGTTTGCCGGACACCGCGACCACAAGCTGTTCCTCAGACAACTGGAAAAGGTGATGGCGGTGGCGGCCGGGGTCCGGCGGTTCGGCTCCGCCGCCCTCGATCTCGCCTATGTCGCCGCCGGCCGCTACGATGGCTTCTGGGAAACGGGACTTTCGCCGTGGGACATGGCGGCCGGCATCGTGCTGGTGCGGGAGGCGGGCGGCTTCGTCAGCGACCTCGACGGCGGGCCCGCGATGATGGCGAGCGGCGACATTCTCGCCGCCAACGATTCGCTCCACGAACCCCTGGGCCGGTTGCTGCGCGATTGCCGCTAGGCGCCGCCGTCCGGCCGAATCCCGCGTGCCAACCGGGATTCCGGCAAGCGAGATTTATGCCGGTCCGAGGCGGTTGTACGGCGTTTCGCCCTTGGTTTATGGTGGCGTTGGTCTAAAATTCCGGCTCGGGAACGCGGGGATGGCACGTATTCAACGAACGACTTCGACCGCCGCCGTCGTGGCGATGCTGGCGATCGCATTGGCCAGCGGCACACGCGACGCCGCCGCGCAGGGCGCCGGCCCCTATTACGACGACGAATCCGTGGTCGTCGACCTCAGCGTGATCGACGACGGCGGCCGCGGCCGCCGCCCGCTGGTGCTGCCGCCAGCGGGGGTCGTGCCCGGGTATGGCGGTCCCCTGCGGATGCCGGGGACCGAAATGCCGCGCTCGCGCTTCCACGGGCCCGGCGGCGCGGCGGCCGAAGCCAAGGCCGCGCCCAAGCCCCCGACCGCCGCCAAGTCCCAGCCGGTGACCAAGATGGCCGCCGCCCCGGCCGAAAAACCAGCCCCCGAAAAACGCGCGACCGAGAAGCGCGCGCCGGTCGAGAAACGCGCCGCCGCGCCCGCGCGGGGCGCTCCTTCAAGTGCGCGCGGGGATTCGCCCGCGCAGCCCGCGACACCGCCGCCTCCGCCGGCGGGAATTCCGGCCGCGCCGCCACCGCCG
>VGZQ01000105.1 GCA_016872535.1 Rhodospirillales bacterium
CTGGTCACGACATCAAGCTCGGGCGCGGCGGCATCCGCGAGATCGAGTTCTTCGTCCAAACCCAGCAGCTGATTCGCGGCGGCCGCGAGCCCCGGCTCCGGACCGCATCCACGGTGACGGGATTGGCACGCCTCGCCGAATTGGAACTGACCGAACGGACGGCGGCGGCCGAACTGACGGAGGCCTACGAATATCTGCGCCGCGTCGAACACCGGCTGCAAATGATCGGCGACGAACAAACCCAGACGCTTCCGATCGGCGACGACGGCCTGAACGCGCTGGCGGCGTTTCTCGGCTACGCGGGCAAGGACGCCTTCGCTGCCGACTTGATCGCGCGGCTTGGCGCCGTCGAGCGACATTACGCTCGCCTGTTCGAGGATTCGCCCGCGCTGGTTGCGCCGGGCACGGCCGCCGGCAACCTGGTGTTCACCGGCGTCGAAGCCGATCCGGCGACGCTGGCGACGCTGACCGAAATGGGCTTCAAGGAACCGGAGACGGTGCACGCGACCATCCGCGGCTGGCACCACGGCCGGTACCGCGCCATGCGCTCGACCCGGGCGCGCGAGCTGTTGACCGAGTTGATGCCGGCGCTGCTCGGCGCGCTCGCCAAGAGCCCGGACCCGGACGGGGCATTCCTGCGGTTCGATGCGTTTCTCGGCCGGCTTCCGGCCGGGATACAGATTTTTTCCCTGCTGCATTCGAATCCGCACCTGCTCGATCTTCTCGCCGAGATCATGGGCGCCGCGCCGCGGCTCGCCGAACACCTGAGCGGGCGTCCCGCCGTCCTCGACGCCATGGTGACGCCGGGATTCCTGGACTCGCTGCCCGACCGGGAACGACTCGTCGCCGAACTCGGCCGCCAGTTCGATTTCGCGCGCAACGTCGAGGACGCGCTCGACGCCAGCCGCCGCTTCGCCCACGACCGGCAGTTCCAGGTCGGCGTCCAGCTGCTGCGCGGCACGGTCGCGCCGCGCGTCGCGGCGGCGGCGCTCAGCGACATCGCCGAGGTCGCCATCGCCGGTCTGCTGCCGCGTATCGAATCCGATTTCGCCGCGAGCCACGGGCGGTTCGGCGAATCCGCGCTCGCGGTCATTGCCATGGGCAAGCTCGGCGGACGGGAAATGACACCGACGTCGGATCTCGATCTGATTTTCGTCTACGACACGCAGGGCGCGGCGGAAATGTCGGACGGGCCGCGCCCCCTGCCGGCGAGCCAATACTTCGCGCGCCTCAGCCAGCGGCTGCTCAACGCGCTGACCGCGCTGACCGCCGAAGGGCGCCTATACGAGGTCGACATGCGCTTGAGGCCGTCGGGCAACAAGGGCCCGCTCGCCGCCGCGTTCGACGGCTTCGTCCGCTATCAGGAACAGGAGGCGTGGACGTGGGAGCACCTGGCGCTGACCCGCGCGCGCGCCATCGCCGGGCCGGACTCCTTGCGCGCGCGCGTCACCGAGGCGATCCGACGGGTGCTGATGCAACCGCGCGACCCGGCCAAGCTGTTCAAGGACGTCGCCGAGATGCGCGCGCGCATGGCCGCCGAGCACGCCGCCGGGTCGCGCTGGGATGTGAAGCACGCGCGCGGCGGCCTGATCGACGTGGAGTTCACGGTGCAGTGCCTGCAGCTCGCCCATGCGCACGCCCGGCCCGAGATTCTCGATTCGAACACGGCGACCGCGCTGGACAGGCTCGCCGCCGCCGGCATTCTCGATGCGGCCGATGCCGGAACGTTGCGCGAAGCGTTGGGGTTGTGGCAGGCGTTGCAAGCGGTGCTCCGGCTCACCCTGGAGCCAACCGGGGGCGACGAGGCGGCGTCGTTCCCCGAGGCGCTCAAGCGCCGACTGGCCCGTATCGGGGAAGCGGACGATTTCGCCGGTCTCGAGGCGCGCATGGACGAACTCGCCCGCGCCGCCGCCGACGTCTTCCGCCGGAGGGTGGAGGTTCGATTCTAGCCGTTGACTCCGCGTCGCGGACGTTACCCAATCGGAGCGCGCGGGCGAATCCCCGCGCGCATTAAATGATGCGCCCCTACCGGGGCGCGAAACGGACCCAGCGAATCGGGGAGGACTCATGGCCGACAAACCCGTCAAGCCCGCCGCGAGCGGCAAGAAAGACGACGCTTCGGGCGGACCGAAGAAGGCCGGCCCGTCCGCCAAGTCGAAGCGCGTGGTTCTGATCGCGGTCGCCGTCGTCGCCCTGGTCGCGGGCATCGGCGGCACGGTCGGCGTGCTCCATCTGCTCGGGTTGCTCGGCACCGCCGAAAAATCGGGGCGCCAGGTGGCGGTGGTTTCGCTCGGCCAGCCGGTGCTGGTCGACATGCCGGAGGTGATGGTCGATCTCAAGGTCGGCACCTGCCGCTCGCCCTACCTGCGCTACGCCATGCGCATCGAGGTAAGCAGCGGCGCCGCCGCCAAAGCCGTCGACGAATCCCAGGCGCGGATCATAGACGCCGTCCAGCAGCATCTGCGCGGCAAGGAGCGCCAGGAACTGGTCGGGGTCGAGGGCGCCGACCGGATGCGCAACGAGGCGCGCGACATCATCAACCGTCTGGTCGCGCCCGAACGCATCAACGGCGTGCTGTTCAAGAAATTCGTGTTGCAGTGAACGCGGGTGGCGCTTTGCCATGTATCTGCCCAAGCATTTCGCCGAACCCAACCTCGCCCGGCTGCACGAGCTGATCGAGGGCCGCGTGTTCGGGTTGCTGATCGTCATCCGCGACGGCGTACCGGACGTGGCGCACATTCCTTTCGTCCTCGATCGTGGCGAGGGAAGCCAGGGAACATTGCGCGGGCATTTCGCGCGGCCCAATCCGATCTGGCGGGCGTTCGACGGCGCGGCCGAGGCGCGCGCGATTTTTCCCGGTCCCGACACCTATATTTCGCCCGACTGGTACGTCAGCCATCACCAGGTGCCGACCTGGAACTACATCGCGGTTCACGCCTGGGGACGGCCCCGGGTGCTGGAGGACGCCGCCGACGTGCGTCGCGTGCTCGACGATCTCAGCGCCCGCAACGAAGCGCGCATCGCCGGCAAGAAACCGTGGACGGTGGATAAGCTGCCGGCCGAGACTTACGACAAGATGACCAGGGGCATCGTCGCCTTCGCAATGCCGATCGATCGGATCGAGGGCAAGTGGAAGCTGAACCAGAACCGCACCGAGGCCGATCGCCGGGGCGTGATCGCCCAGCTTGAGGCGAGCGACGACGCCAATGCCCGCGCCATCGCGGCGGCGATGCGGAAGCTTTAGACGAGTTCGGCCGTTTTGCCGCCTTTGATCCAGCGCGGATTAACAAGCGGCGACGGATCCGTGGGGTAAGGGACCGGCGCCTCGCGCCCCCCTTGTTATGTTAGGCTCGCTTTTTACCAATTTTTGGCATATATTGGTATAAATTCGGGAAGCATGGCATGGCACGCAACACGTCGATTTCGCTCGGCGATCATTTCGCCGATTTCATCGATACGCAGGTGCGGACGGGTCGCTATGGCTCGGCGAGCGATGTGATGCGGGCTGGCTTGCGGCTCTTGGAAGAGCACGAGGCCAAGGTGAAAGCCTTGCAGGATGCGCTCGTCGCCGGAGAAAAATCCGGCCCGCCGGCACCGTTCGACAACAAAGCGTTCCTGAAACGGATGCGAATCAGACATGCCCGCTAGCGGCGGCGCTTACCGACTTTCACCGCGCGCGGAAATCGATCTCGAGGAGATTTGGCTTTATACGTTCAAGAACTGGTCGCTGGAACAGGCGGATCGTTATCATAACGGCATCGTCGATATGTTCGACGATTTGGCAGCTGGCCGAAAGACCGGCCGCCCCGTCGATGTTCGGGACGGCTATTTCAAGCATCCGGTCGGCGCGCATATCGTGTTCTACCGTTTGTCCGAATCGGGCCTCGTGGTCGTTCGCGTCCTGCACCAACGCATGGACGTGAATCGGCATTTGTAAACGGTATCTTGCGCGCGCTTTAATCTGGCGCGTCGCCGGCGGCACTGCCGTTGCCGCCCTTGATGCGGCTCGCCAGCGCCGCGGTCATGAACGCATCCAAATCGCCGTCCAGCACCGCGCCGGTGTTGGAGGTCTCGACCCCGGTGCGCAGGTCCTTGACCATCTGGTAGGGCTGCAGAACGTAGGAGCGGATCTGGTGACCGAAGCCGATCTCGGTCTTGGCCTCGAACTCGGCCTGGGCCTTGGCCTCGCGCTTCTTCAGTTCCAGTTCGTAGAGGCGCGCCTTCAGCATCGCCATGGCGGTCGCCCGGTTGCGGTGCTGCGAGCGGTCGTTCTGGCACTGCACCACGATGTTGGTGGGCAGATGGGTAATGCGCACCGCGCTGTCGGTGCGGTTGACGTGCTGGCCGCCGGCGCCCGACGCGCGGTAGGTGTCGATCTTCAAATCCTTGTCGAGGACCTGGACGTCGATGGTTTCGTCCACCACCGGATAGGCCCAGACCGAGGCGAAGCTGGTGTGGCGGCGCGCGTTGGAATCGAACGGCGAAATCCGCACCAGCCGGTGCACGCCGCTTTCGGTCTTGAGCCAGCCGTAGGCGTTGGGCCCGTTGATCCGGAGCGTCGCCGACTTGATGCCCGCTTCCTCGCCCGGACTTTCCTCGATCCATTCGACCTTGTAGCCGTGTTGCTCGGCCCAGCGGGTATACATGCGCGTCAGAATCTCGGCCCAGTCCTGGGCCTCGGTGCCGCCCGCGCCGGCATGGATTTCGAGATAGCTGTCGTTGCCGTCGGCCTCGCCCGACAGCAGCGTCGCCAGCTCGGCCTTGGCGGCGCGGTCCTTGACCGCGCGCAAGCTCGCTTCGGCTTCCGCCAGCACGGCGGCGTCGTTTTCGCTTTCCGCCAGTTCGATCAAGCCGGTGGCGTCGGCCAAGTCGCGCGCGAGCGCGTCGATCGCGCCGAGGCCCGAGGCGAGCCGGTTGCGCTCGCGCATCATCCCTTGCGCCTTCTTGGGATCGTTCCAGATCGAGCCGTCCTCGGCGAGCGCGTTCAGTTCCTCGAGTCGCATTTTGGCGCGGTCGTAGTCAAAGATGCCTCCTCAGCAGGTCGAGCGACTGCTGGATGTCGGAAGCCAGGGTTTGCATTTCCGCGCGCATGACGGTCGTCCTCGAAAAAAATGTGACGGGTTTGTAGGGCAGGGCCAGCCCGAGATCAACGCCGGAGATCAATACAAGCCGCCGGTGCCGGTCTCGGGCCCGACGCGCGGCGCGCCGCCCGCGTCGTCGCTGTGGCCGTAGCCTTCCAGCACCGCGCGCTCGCCGGTCGGCTCGCTGCCCGGCTTGAACGCCTCGATGATAACGTCGCGGCCGCGCCGCGTTTCGGGCACGCCGGTCTGGGCGTTGACCCGCACCAGGCGAATGCCGGGCGGAATGCGGAACGGGGTGGCGGCGCGCCCGCCGAGCGCCTCCATCATGAAATCGCGGAAGATCGGCGCCGCGACCGAGCCGCCGGTTTCCTTGTCGCCCAAGGTTTGCGGCTCGTCGTAGCCGACGAACACCCCGACGGCGAGGTCGGGCGAAAAGCCGATGAACCAGGCATCGAAGCTGTCGTTGGTGGTGCCGGTCTTGCCGGCGAGCGGCTTGCCCACCTCGGCGACGCGCCGGCCGGTGCCGCGCTCGACCGCGCCCTGCAGCATGGAGACCATCTGATAGGCGCTCGCCGCCGAGGTCACCTGGGCGCGGGCGTCGGGGACGGTCGGCACCGGCTGTTCGGTCCACTGCATTGCCTGGCAGTCGAGGCAGGGGCGCTGGTCGTGGCGGAAAACGGTGCGGCCGTGGCGGTCCTGGATCCGGTCGACGATGCTGGGCGTGATGCGCTTGCCGCCGTTGACCAGCATGGCGTAGGCGGTGGTCAAGCGGAGCGGCGTCGTTTCGCCCGCGCCGAGCGCCATGGAGAGCCGATGAGGAAGCGAATCGACGACGCCGAAGCGTTCGGCGTATTCGGCGACCTTCTCGATGCCGACCGTCTGCGCCAGGCGCACGGTCATTAGATTGCGCGATTTTTCGATTCCGAGGCGCATGGTCGAGGGGCCGTAGAATTCGCGGGTGTAGTTGTCGGGCCGCCACTTGGGCAGCCCCGGGCCCTGGTCGATGACGAACGGCGCGTCGAGAATGAGGGTCGCGGGCGAGTAGCCGGAATCGAGCGCGGCGAGATAGACGAACGGCTTGAAGGCGGAACCGGGCTGGCGGCTCGCCTGAGTCGCGCGGTTGAACTGGCTCCGCTTGTAATCGTAGCCGCCGACCATGGCCAGCACGCGGCCGGTGTGGGGATCGAGCGCGACCAGCGCGCCCTCGACCTTGGGGATCTGGCTCAACGCGAAGGTGGCGGGCGGATAGTCGCGACCCTGGGCGTCCTTGGCGGCGGGCCATACCGTCACCACGTCGCCGACGCCGAGCACGTCGGCAGGCGCGCGCACGGCGGGCCCGAGCTTCGCGTCCTTGAGCGCCGCGCGCGCCCAACGCATTTCGGCGAGCGGAATGATGCCGCGCCCGCCGCCCCTCAGCGCGATCTCGGCCGCGTCCTCGCGCAACGCGATCACCACCGCGAGGCGGCGGTCGTGGAGCCCGCCGGGCGGCTCCAGGGCTTCGAGCTGGGCGCGCGGATCGAACACCACGGTTCCGGTCGAGGCGGGACTCAACAGCGCGGGCGGCGGGTTAATGCGCGCGATCGGCCCGCGCCAGCCGTGGCGGCGGTCGTAATCCTCCAGCCCCTGGCGCAGTACCCGGTCGGCGATTTCCTGCAGGCCGGGATCGAGGGTCGAGCGCACCGAAAGCCCGCCCTTGTAGAGCCGCTGCTCGCCGTAGCGGGCGACCAGTTCGCGGCGGATTTCCTCGGCGAAGTAATCGGCGCCGACGAAGGCGATCTCGTCGCGCTTGCGCACGGCGAGCGGCTCCAAGCGCGCCTGGCGCGCTTCCTCGGCGGTGATGACGCCGTCTTCCTGCATGCGCCCGATCGCCCAATCGCGCCGCGCCCGCGCCGCCTCCGGGTTGCGGACCGGGTGATAATTGTTGGGCGCCTTGGGCAGCGCGGCGAGGTAGGCGGCCTCGGCGATGGTCAATTCGTCGAGCGACTTGTTGAAATAATTGAGCGCGGCGGCGGCGACGCCGTAGGAGCCGAAGCCGAGATAAATCTCGTTCAGGTACAGTTCGAGGATGCGGTTCTTGGGGATCGCGTGCTCGATGCGGAAAGCGAGGATTGCCTCCTTGATCTTGCGCTCGATCGAGACTTCGTTGGTGAGCAGGAAGTTCTTGGCGACCTGCTGGGTGATGGTGGAGGCGCCGACCGGGCGGCGGCTCTGGCCCCAGTTGCGCAAATTGACGATCAGCGCGCGGGCGATGCCGGTGAGGTCGACGCCGGGATGGGAGAAGAAGTTCTTGTCCTCGGTCGAGAGGAAGGCCTGGACCACGCGCTTGGGCATGGCGTTCACCGGCACGAACACGCGCTTCTCGGTCGCGTATTCGGCGAGCAGCCGCCCATCGCCCGCGTGCACGCGCGTCATCACCGGCGGTTCGTAGACCGCGAGCTGGCGGTAATCGGGCAGCCCGCGGCCGAAATAGTAGAACCCGGCCATGCCGACCGCGCCGCCGCCGAGGGCGACGAGAAGCATCAGGCCGAGGAGCGTGGTCAGGACGCGGATCATGCGAACGGCACCGGGTTCCATTCTAGCGCGTTTCGGGCAAGCCCGGCCCGCGCCCGGCGGAAAACGGGTTCAAACTGGCGCGATTGCGCGAAGGAGTCGGAACCGGACATAGGACCGCGCGGCCCGAAGGGCAAGCGCGCGGCGGAACGCGCGATCGAATCGGCCGGCGGCAAGCCAACACCCGGCGCGCACCGGGCCAGAGCGGGGTAAAACCGGCCTAAGGCCTTGATATGGCTTGAAACACCCCGTTTCGCGTTGGCATTTGTAGGCATCTTCGCGCGACCTTCCCGGTTTCCGTCGCAAAATCGATAAAGGAATATATACATAATTCGGGTAAAAAGTCAAGGGCACGCAAAATTTCCGCTGAACACTAGTAATCGCGTCTGTTCGATTTGTTCTTTGGATTTGAAATCATTGGCAAATGTTCTATATTTGTTCTCTATAGGGTTGGAGGCGCAGGTGAAGGTCCAACGCTTCGGCAGCGCGCATACCGAAAAGAAGCTCGACCTCGTCGCGCGCTACCTTGAACGCTACGCGACGGCGCTCAAGAACCAACGTTTCGAAAGAATCTATGTTGATGCGTTTGCCGGAACGGGCTCGTGGACGAAGCGAGCCAAGGGTGGCGGACCATTGTTCCCTCTACTCGACGTAGACGACATCAAGGAAGGTTCGGCGCGGCGGGCCCTACGCGTCGAGCCGCCATTCGACCGTTACATCTTCATCGAAAAGAGCCGGCGAAAATCTTCGGTGCTTCGAGACCTTGGTCGAGAATTTCCTGTTCGCGCCAAGCGCATGGAAATCATTACAAAAGACGCCAACGAAGCGCTTCAGGATCTGAGCCAACGGACTGATTGGCGAAAATCTCGGGCGGTCGTTTTTCTTGATCCTTTCGGTGACGTGCTCCCCGACTTGCCCTCGTTCATGGGCAGAATCCGTTCTGGTTATGCCCCTCTTGGGGGCGGGTTGCAAACTCGAACGGCGTGAGCCCGCCGAGGCTCATGTGCGGCCGGCGGGTGTTG
>VGZQ01000106.1 GCA_016872535.1 Rhodospirillales bacterium
GCAACGGGATGGGACGCTTGAGCTCCTTGGGGGCTCCGCGCCCCATCCCGTTGCACCACCGAGCCAGATGGGCTCAAATGCAGAACGGGCTCTACCCATCGCTGGATGAAACTCGGGGCTCAGGTCACCCGCTAGGCACCAAACTAATTTGGTATGACAAAATCGATTATCTAACTTTTTCCTGCGGAGCCTTGCCCCGCTAGTTCTTGTACATTTGGCGCTGGACTTTGAGCAGCAGACGATGGTGATGGCTCAGCGTTTTTTGTAGCCCTTTTCTTAGATGCCGAGCGAGACGATTTTTTAAGAAAATGGACGGCTTGTTTAGCTTCATCGCTTTCAATAACTTCCCGTTTCAAAACTTCGTTACGAAGCGTCACCGCCAACGCATCAATATCTATCTTCAATTTTGGCGCGATCTTCTTAATTTCCTTGCGCAATGCTTTTAGTACTCGTTCGTTAAACAGCAATTCTGCCAGAGAGAATCGGCTAGTAACTTGCTGCTGCTGATAAAAAGTCGTCATTGATGATTGCGTAAATCCCTCTTTTGTAAGATTGCCAAAATACTCGATAATTTGGGGATCACGGGGGTTGGATTGTAGAACGTCAACTTCGAACACGAGAGTCTTATCAATCGGTTGCTGAAATTGAACCTTATAGATTTGCCATTGGGCTCCGTTCGTCAAAATGACCCACTCAATTCCCTCGTTCGCGGCATAGTCAACGGCCTGTTTAATGTGATTTTCCTTAAGGGGAACGCCTATTGCCTTCGCCTCGATCAAAAATCGAATATCCTGCCCAACCTGTATTGCTAAATCGCAATACGTCCCTCGGATCGCAAATTCTTTAGTTACCTCTGTAAATTTGTTATAACCAAACAAATCGGCAAGCATATCAATCAGGATCGTGACGGTATCGGGCTCATTGATGTCACGACCCTTTGCTTCGGCTAAGATAGATTGATAACGCTTGAGCTGTTGCCGAATCCGGTCAGCAATCCGTTTTTTGATTGCCATGACGCTCCCCAATATTATGCGTAATTGCCGATAGCTTTTTCATCCTACCCTTGTTTCTTTTTCATCGCCAAGAGCTGGGAAATTACGGGGGTAAGTCCTTTGAGTGCGCCGTTTATCCAAATATCCGCATATGCCGTAAGCGTCGTAATAAAGGCACCTCGAATACCCGATCAGCCGGGTGCTGTGCGACGCGCGCATCCTCAACATCTTCGAAGGCGCGGCGGAAATCCAGGCGCACGTGGTCGCGCGCGGGCTGCTGGCGCGGCGGAATTGACGCTTTTTTTCATGACGGTCGCCCGCGCCGGGTCTAACATCGGGCCATGGCCGGGCTGTTTCCTATCCTGCTCGTAGTCGCGCTCGGCGCGACGCTGGCGATCCTTCTCGTCGGCATCGGCGGCTTTGCCGTCGGCGGGCGCTTCAACGCGCGCCACGGCAACCGCCTGATGCGCCTTCGCGTCGCGGCGCAGGCGATTGCCGTCGCCCTGATCGGCCTTTCGATCTGGCTCGGGCTTTCCTGATGGTCACCCTCGATCGCATCTACACGCGCGGCGGCGACCAGGGCGAAACCTCGCTCGGCGACGGCGAGCGCGTGGCCAAGGACAGTCCCCGCATCGAGGCCATCGGCGCGGTCAACGAAGCCAACGCCGCGATCGGACTCGCGCGCCTGCACACGGCGGGCGAGCCGGACGTGTTGCTCGCGCGCATCCAGAACGATCTCTTCGACCTCGGCGCCGATCTCGCCACGCCCGAGGACGGGCGCAAGGGGGCGAACGCGCTCCGCGTGACCGACGCCCAGGTCGAGCGGCTCGAGCGCGAGATCGACCGCATGAACGCGGCCCTGCAACCGCTCAAGTCCTTCATCCTGCCGGGCGGCAGCCCGGCTTCCGCGCACATTCATTTCGCGAGCACCGTGGTGCGCCGGGCCGAACGCCTGATGGTCGCGCTCAAACGCGACGAGCCGGTGGGCGGGGCGGCGCTGCGCTACATCAACCGGCTCTCGGACCACCTGTTCGTGCTCGCCCGCCACCTCAACGACCGGGGCGCTTCCGACGTGCTCTGGACCCCCGGCGCCAACCGCTGACAGGGGCATTTCTTTCGCGCCGCCGTTGTGCGGGCGCGGCGGACCGGAAGCCTAATCCCTAAGCCTTTTAGGCCGTTCTTGACCGCCCCGGGCGGGCCCCCTAATTTTGCGTCTGCGAAATCAACGGATTGGGGCCGGCGCCCCCCGCGCCGCCCGCCCCGGACTGCGAACATTCATGAAAATCCTCGTCGCCGTGAAGCGGGTAATCGACGCCAACGTCAAGGTGCGCGTAAAGGCGGACCAGACCGGCGTCGAGACCGCCAACGTCAAGATGGCGATGAATCCGTTCTGCGAAATCGCGGTCGAGGAAGCGGTGCGCCTCAAGGAAGCGGGCATCGCGAGCGAGATCGTCGCCGTCTCGGTCGGGCCGCAAGCCTGCCAGGAAACGGTGCGCACCGCGCTCGCCATGGGCGCCGACCGGGGCATCGTGGTCGAGGCGCCGGCCGAAACCGAACCGCTCGCCGTCGCCAAGGTCCTGAAGGCCGTCGTGGCGCGCGAAAATCCCGGCCTCGTCATCCTCGGCAAGCAGGCGGTCGACAACGATTGCAACCAGACCGGCCAGATGCTCGCCGCGCTGCTCGGCTGGGCGCAGGGCACGTTCGCCTCCAAGCTCGCGGTCGAGGGCGACAGGCTCCGCGTCACCCGCGAAGTGGACGGCGGGCTGGAAACGCTGCTGCTGAAACTGCCGGCGGTGGCGACCACGGATTTGCGCCTCAATACGCCGCGCTACGCGTCGCTGCCCAACATCATGAAGGCGAAGAAAAAGCCGATCGAGACGTTGAAGCCCTCGGACCTCGGCGTCGACGTGGCGCCGCGCCTCGACATCCTCAAGGTGGCCGAGCCGCCCAAGCGCAAGGCGGGCGTGCGGGTGGCCACCGTCGCCGACCTGGTCGCCAAATTGCGCGACGAGGCGAAGGTGATCTAGATGACCGTCCTGCTTGTCGCCGAACACGGCCATGCCGTCCTCAACCCGGCCACCCGGCACGCGGCGACAGCCGCGCGCCAGTTGGGCGAAGTGACGGTCCTGGTCGCCGGACGTAACTGCCACGCCGCCGCCGAGGCGGCCGCCAACCTCAAGGGCGTCGCCCGGGTCCTGATCGCGGACGCGGACGTTTACGCGCACCCCCTCGCCGAAACGCTGGCACCGCTGGTGGCGGGGCTCGCCAAGAATCACTCCCACGTTCTCGCTCCCGCCACCACCTTCGGCAAGAACCTGATGCCGCGCGTCGCCGCGCTGCTCGACGTCGCGCAAATTTCCGACATCGTCGCCATCGAGGGGCCCGACACGTTCGTGCGCCCGATCTACGCCGGCAATGCCCTGGTCACGGTGCGCGCGAAGGATCCGATCAAGGCCGTCACCGTGCGCGCGACCGCCTTTGCCGAGGCCGAAAAGTCCCCGTCGCCCGCCCCGATCGAGGAGGTCGCCGCCCCCGCCGATCCGGGTCTGGCCGCGTTCGTGGGCCAGGAGCTGACCCGCTCGGCCAGGCCCGAGCTCGCCAGCGCCCGCGTCGTGGTTTCCGGCGGGCGCGGCATGCAGAGCGGCGAGAATTTCAAGCTGCTGGAGGCGCTCGCCGACCGGCTCGGCGGCGCGGTCGGCGCCTCGCGCGCGGCGGTCGACGCCGGATTCGTGCCCAACGACTTCCAGGTCGGCCAAACCGGCAAGGTGGTGGCGCCCGATCTCTATATCGCGGTCGGCATCTCGGGCGCGATCCAGCATCTCGCCGGCATGAAGGACAGCAAAGTGATCGTCGCCATCAACAAGGACGAGGAAGCCCCCATCTTCCAGGTCGCCGATTACGGCCTGGTCGAGGATTTGTTCAAGGCGGTGCCGGAATTGACGGCGGCACTCGGAAAATGAACCGCGCCCGGGGCGCGAAGGCCCCGGGCGCCAAACTGACGAGGACATCATGGCCAACAACATTCGGAAGATCGGCGTCGTCGGAGCGGGACAAATGGGTCACGGTATCGCGCTGGTCTGCGCGGCCGCCGGGCTCGATGTCCTGATGCTGGACCTCTCGACCGAGGCCCTCGACAAGGGCATGAAGGCGATCCAACGCGACCTCCAGCGCGAGGTGGAGAAGAAGCGGCTCGACCAGGCCAAGGCCGATGCAACCCTCAAGCGCATTACGACCTCACTGAAATACGAGGACTTCAAGGACTGCGACCTGGTGATCGAGGCGGCGACCGAGGACGAAAGGATCAAGAAGGAGATCATCAAGAAGATCTGTCCGGCGCTCGGGCCCGAGGCGTACGTCGCCACCAACACCTCGTCGATCTCCATCACCCGACTCGCCGCGCAGTCCGACCGGCCGGGCAAGTTCGTCGGCATGCACTTCATGAATCCGGTTCCGCGCATGGAACTGGTCGAACTGATCCGCGGCATCGCGACCGAGGAAGAAACCTACCGCACCATCCGCGAGCTCACGCTTAAGATTGGCAAGACGCCGGTCAACGCCGAGGATTTTCCCGCCTTCATCGTCAACCGCATCCTGCTGCCGATGCTGAACGAGGCGATCTATACGCTCTATGAAGGCGTCGGCTCGGTCGAGGCGATCGACACCGCCATGAAGCTCGGCACCCATCACCCGATGGGACCGTTCGAACTGGCCGATTTCATCGGGCTCGACGTTTGTCTCGCGGTCATGCAGGTGCTGCACGAAGGGCTCTCGGATTCCAAGTACCGCCCCTGCCCGCTGCTGGTGAAATACGTCGAAGCGGGCTGGCTCGGCCGCAAGACCGGGCGCGGCTTTTACGACTATTCGGGACCGAAACCGGTTCCGACCCGCTGACGCGCTCCCGTGTCCTGGAGGAGGTCGCGCGGCCAAGTGGCCGCGCATCGGCGGTGCATGCAAATAGTTGGATATCCGAATTATTTTTCTTTGAAACGGGTTTATCCCATAGTAGCAAGTAATTTGCTTGGCCCATCAGCCCATTCCGCGTAGAGCAAAAAGTTTGCCAAATAGAACATTTTGCTTGTCGGCAAACCAAAGATTCTCTATAACTCACCTTACGGGCGATCCACGTCCGAGAAGGTGCGACATGACAAACCCTGCAAGCGCACTCCAGCCAGCCATTGACGCGCTGGAGAAAGACTTGGCCGAGTTGGAACGCCAGGGGAACGCGCTTTTGACGAGCATTAATGTTCTACGAGCGAAAGCTGGTTTACCGCCGCGTCCGGGCGGCTGGTCAAGCTCATCGACAGAATCTGCCATCCGTCCAGATGTTGGCTACAGCCCTCTCCCCATTCACTCCGACACTTTTCTCGGTAAGCGGATGGGGTCAGCCGCTCGGGAATACCTCGACATGCGAAAGACGGCTGGGGGGGATGCTCCCGCTACCGTGAGAGAGATATTCGATGCCCTCAAGGGGGGAGGTTTTGATTTCAAGTCAAAAGACGATGGGAACGCCATCATCGTGCTACGCGCCATGCTCCGGAAGAACAGTTCAATGTTCCACAAGCTGCAAAATGGTAAGTATGGCTTGCGTGCTTGGTATCCCAACCTCAAACCTCCGAAGGCTAATGCCAGCGACTCTGAAAATGCTCACGATGACTCCGGCGACGGAGCCGAAACAGAAGCAGCCGACACCAAGAAGGCATCGGCTGCTTAACGAATTTGGCGGTTGGCGACCGCTACCTCTGGACCGGGTGGCAGCCCGGAGAAAGGTAGGTGTTCAGTGCGTAAACGACGCGCGTTAAAAGCTTAGCGGCTGGTTGCGCCATCGGGTCTAGCCTACCTGATGGCGCGGCCGCCGCATTTGATGTAGCATGTCAGCATGGCCGTATCAAGAAAAATAGTCGAATCACCAAGGAATCCCAACAACCTATCTCTCGCCGAGGCGCGAAAACTTGGGCGATTACAAGACTTCATTGCCCAAGAGGAAGCGCGTGGAATCGGACCAGCCGACCGCAAAAAGCTTGACACTGCAATTCGTACCGTCGTCAAACCGCTGCGATCAGAAGATCGAACATCGCGTTCTGCTTCTCGCGGTAGTTCGCGCGAAAAGTGAACTCGTCGAGATAGCGCGCCATATACTTCGGCGAAACGTGAATGTGCGTCGAAGCAATCGACTTCTTAAACACCCGCCAGAAACTTTCGACGTGGTTTACGTGATGCACTACACCATGTTTGTTGTGGGGGTAGGCGTACTCTTTGGCTGAATGATTCACCTGCCCATGCGTGTAGCCATCGCCGCTGAGTAAATTGTAGGACATCAATTCGTCCGTCGAGATAATAGAGCCAGCCTCCACGTTGTTGAGCACGACTTCGCGCAGGGTGACTTTCTTCACGTTCGGGATCACCCGAGCGACCATCCGCCCCTTGCGCTGCTTGAGGCCCATAACGACGGTTTTGCCAACCGGCCCGCGCCCGATTCCATGACGACGCCCGCCGACATACGCTTCGTCCAATTCGACGTGGCCGCGCAGGATTTCAAAGCCGTCCGTATTCGACATCAGGATGCGGATTTGCTGGCCCATGCGCCAAGCTGTTTTGTAAGTCACCCCTAGGCCGCGCTGTAGTTCCTTGCCCGAAACGCCGTGACGGGTGACGACAAAAAGGTAGATCGCGTAGAACCAGCTTTGAAGGCTGGTACGGCTATCCTCGAATATGGTTCCGGCGCATGGGTACAGGTGATCGCCGCAATGGGAACACGCGTATGCCCGGCGCTCGCCGATCTTGTGAAATGTCGCTTCCTGGCCGCATTTCCGGCAAACGCGCCTAAGCCCATACCGAACCTCCATGATGTGCTCAAGGCACGCATCATCGGTCGGGAAGCGGGCGAAGAAACCCTTAACAGTCATTTTCTCGTTGTCGGTCATGGCCTTATCTCCTATCTATAGGCCACAACTTAACAAATTCCTATACTTGTGTCAAGGGGATAAACCCGCTTTGAAAGACTAAGCGCCCAGGCGCTTTTTTCGGGATCGGTTCCGGTTCCGAGTACATGGGTACTTATTCTTCATTGTAAACCGCTTTTCGGGTGCCTACCTAATAGCCAGTCGAAATCTAGGGGGATTTCCTGCATCCTGGATCGACGGCATGGCGCGTGTCTCGCGCATCCGAATGAGCGGTGGTCGTGGCCGAAGGTTATAACTTGTCGATGCTGAGCGTTCTTATCGCCGATAAGAACGCGCACATGCGCCGGATCCTTCGCAGCATCCTGCGCGAAATCAATATCCGTATGGTCACGGAAGCCGTCATCCCGGAAGACGCGGTCAAGCTTCTCGCCACCAAGCCGTTCGACCTCGCCTTCGTCGAATGGGCGCCGGATTTCGACGGCAACGCGGTGGTCCGGCGGATTCGCCGCGACATCAACGCGGCATCGCGCTTGATCCCGATCGTCATCACGTCGGCCTACACCGAATTCCAGTATGTGGTCGCGGCCCGCGATGCCGGTTCCGACCAGTTCCTGGCCAAGCCGTTCACCGTGAAGATGATCCTGCAGCAGCTCAAATCCGTGATCGAGAACCAGCAGCCGTTCGTTCGGTCCAAGACTTATTTCGGCCCGTGCCGGCGGCGCAAGCAAAGACCCCCGCCCGACGGCTGGGAGCGACGCAAGGGGGTCCCCGTTTCCGCCCCGGACCGGCGCAGCGGCACCAACCGCCGCGCCACCGGTGACAATTCTTCGCAATCTCCGGCGCTGGACATCGAGCGCCGCAGCGGCGAGGATCGGCGCGATATCTCCTCGCCCTATATCAACCCCGCCTCCGCTGCCGCTCCCGCCGGCAAATCGACCGTCTCCAACTGAACTCGAGTCCGATGTCCGTCCCGGGCACCCGCGACGCTCCGACGCACCATTGTCATCGTCGGGGTGCCGAATGCCTCTGGTAATATGTGGGATGTTGAAGCTTATTTTGTCGTTTCCGTATGTCGCGTAAGCGTAATATATTGCTGCCCGATCAAAACTTGGCTTGCCGGCGGCGCACCAACAACCAACAAGACGCGCCGAAAATAAGCCACGATACGTCAAGGGGGAAGGGGTGGCGGAAGGCTATAATCTCTCGATGCTGGCGGTGCTGATCGCCGACAAGAACGCGCACATGCGCCGCATGTTGCGCAGTATCTTGCGCGAACTCAACGTCCGCATGGTGACCGAAGCCGCGACCCCCGAGGAAGCCATCAAGCTGCTGGCGGTCAAGCCGCTCGACCTCGCCTTCGTCGAATGGGCCCCGGACTTCGACGGCAACGCGATCGTCCGCCAAACCCGGCGCGATCCCAAGGCCATGTCGCGCATGATCCCGATCATCACCACGTCCGCCTACACCGAGGTCCAGCATGTGATCGCGGCCCGCGATTCCGGTTCCGACCAGTTCCTGGCGAAACCGTTCACCGCGAAGATGATCTTCCAGCACCTCAAGGCCGTGATCGAAAATCAGCAGCCGTTCGTCCGTTCCAAGACCTATTTCGGCCCTAGGGTCCGGACTCAATTGGCCCACCATACTACGGCGGCGGCCAAGAACACGCCGGAGAGGAAGACGTCGGCGCGTTTGTCGTAACGGGTGGCGATCCGCCGGAAGTCCTTGAGACGACAGAACATG
>VGZQ01000107.1 GCA_016872535.1 Rhodospirillales bacterium
CTCGCGCGGGGAGCGCTGATGCGCCGCGTCACCTGGCTTGACCGCGCGATCGGCTCGGTTGCACCCCGGGCGGCACTACGCCGTGTGCAGGCGCGGGAGAGCTTCGATGCCCTGGCGCGCGGCTATGACGGTGCTGCCAAGGGGCGGCGAACCGATGGATGGCGCGCGGCCGGAACATCGGCCGACAGCGAGATCGCCGTCGCGGGCGGGTTGCTCCGCGACCGCATGCGCGATCTCGTGCGCAACAATCCGCATGCCGCCAAGGCGGTGTCGGTTTTGGTCAACAACATCATCGGCTCCGGCATCATTGCCCGCGCCGCAAGCGGGAATGACAAGCTCGACGCGCAGGTGAATGCGCTCTGGGAGGCATGGTCGGTGCGCTGCGATGCCGACGGCCAGCTCGACTTTCTCGGTCTGCAGACCTTGGCCTGTCGGCAGATGATCGAAGCAGGCGAAGTGCTGCTGCGTCGCCGTCCGCGTCGTGCGAGTGACGGGCTCGATGTGCCGCTGCAGCTGCAGTTGCTCGAAGCCGACATGCTCGATGCCGGGCGCAATGGCGATCTCGCGGATGGTGGTCGTGTCGTCCAGGGGATCGAGTTCTCAAGCCTGGGACAGCGGCGGGCCTTCTGGCTGTTCGCGCAGCATCCGGGTGACAGCGTGGTCACGACGCGGCGGCGTCTCGACAGTCTCGCGATCCCGGCCGCCGACATAGTGCATCTTTACGAGAAGCAGCGCGCTCAAGTGCGCGGCGTGCCGTGGGGCACGCCGGTCATGCGCGCACTGCGCGATCTCGACGACTGGACGCAAGCCGAGCTGGTTCGAAAGAAGACCGAAGCCTGTGTCGTCGGCATCGTGCTTGGTGCTGATGAGGCCGAGCAGGGAATAGCACCGTCCGTGGTGGACGCCGACGGCAACCGCGTGGAGCAGTTCGAGCCGGGCCTCATCGCCTATGCGCGCGGCGGCAAGGATATCCGTTTCAATCAGCCTGCAACGACGGCCGGCGTGGCGGAATGGCTGCGCGCCCAGCTGCACATCGTGGCGGCGGGTTTTCGCATGCCCTACGAACTGCTGACCGGCGATCTCAGTCAGGTCAACTATTCGTCGATCCGGGCGGGGCTCGTCGAGTTCCGCCGCCTGATCGATGCGGTCCAGTGGCAGATCGTCATTCCGATGCTCTGCCAGCCCACTTGGGACTGGTTCACCGAACAGGCCTGGGCGGCCGGCAAGCTCCCGCAGCCGCGCATCCCGGTCGAATGGTCGCCGCCGCGTTTTGAAGCGGTCGATCCGTTGAAGGATGCCATGGCCGACCTTCTGGCGATGCGATCCGGCACGATGACGCTGGCGCAAGCCATCGCGCGGCAAGGCCACAATCCCGATGCGGTGCTGGCCGAGATCTTCGTCGACATGCACAAGGAAGGCGCCGCCTTCCGCAGCCTGATGAATAACTTCGCCATCGCCATCTCGATCGGGCTTCAGTACGGCGTGCCGCTCGAAGAATACGTCGAGGCGTTCACCTTCACCCGTTTCGAGCCCGCCGGTCTGGTCCAGGGTAACGACGCGATCAAGTCGGCGACCTCGATTATCGACTACATCTTCCGCGAATTGGCCGTTTCCTACCTCGGGCGCAACGACCTTGCCCACATCCAGCCCGACGACCTGAAACCCGACAGCCTCGGCGGCGGCAACGACGAAGGCGACCTGCCGGGCGCGGCCGAGGGGGCGATCCCGCCGGCGGCGAGCCAAGGCTACGTACGCTCCAAGCTCATGGTCATCAAGGGCGCCAAGGGCGCGGTGGCCACCGCCGTCATGTCCGGCCCGGCCATGGCCGTGACCCCGGCCGCGCAGGGGGTGTACGCCCTCAGCGTCGACACGGAGGTGGTGACGGCGGTCGATACCCGCCTCGACCAAATCCGCGAAGCCCGCATGAAGGGCTACGAGGGGGATCCCTGCGGCGAGTGCGGAAACTTTACGCTGGTGCGCAACGGTACCTGTCTCAAATGCAACACATGCGGCTCCACCACGGGGTGCTCCTGATGGCGCGCATGGGGTGCGATCGTTCCTCCCTGGGAAACTTGGGGCGCTCCCCGGACTGCTAACGTCCGGGGGGCGCCCGATTTTTCCCCGTTCTTTATCCTTATCTTTTCCTCCGATATCCCGCTAAATCGGACGTGTGAGAAAAGGCCACGGCGGCCGGATTTCGGGCGGCGGTGGCGGTCGCGGCTGCGACGCGGGTAAATCTTTACGGTTGAAATCGGGGCGAATTCCATGCCCAATAGCGCTTAACAGCGTATCGAAAGCTTTTCGAAAAAAAAAGCACGCGCGGGGAAAGTAAGTCGACACTACGTGCCCGATTCGAGGAATACTTTTCGTGGCTGCGTCCCGCAAAAAACCTTCCAAATCGAAACGTAAATCCGCCGCCGGTCCCCACGCCGCCGACGGAACGCTGTCCGCGCGGCGCGGACCAGTCGCGGCGCAACTCGCCGAAAACGAGCCGTTTCTCGCCAACGCCATCGCCCAACTGGGTTCGGGCCGTCGCCTCAGTTTCTACGTGATCGACGACGACCCGACCACGGTGCAAATGATGACGGCGCTGATCGCGCAGTCCGGACACGCGGTCAAGTCCGCCACCTCCAGCCTGACGGCGCTGGCCGATATCCTGGTGCAGAAGCCGGACGTGGTGGTCGTCGACCTGATGATGGCGGACGTGGACGGCATCGAACTGTGCGCGATGCTGCGCGCGAAGCCGTCGACCGCCGCGACCAAGATCGTCGTGGTCTCGGCCAAGACCTACGAGTTCGACCGCAAGCGCGCGCTCGCCGCCGGCGCCGATGGGTTCATCCAGAAGCCGATTTCGCCCGAAACGTTCATGTCCCGGGTGTTGCGCATCATCGAGGATAAGATCGATCTCACCTTCTGGGGCGTGCGTGGGACGTTGCCGGTCGCGGGCGGGAAAAGCCTGCGCTACGGCGGCAACACGTCGTGCGTGACGTTGGAGTTCCCAACCCACCAGCTGTTCGTGTTCGACGCCGGAACCGGCATCAAAAATTTGTCCGATCACCTGCTCAAGCAGAAGCGCACCCGCATCGAAGCCAAAATTTTTCTCTCCCACCCGCACTGGGACCACATCAACGCGCTTCCCTTTTTCGTTCCCCTGTACCTGCCGGGCAACGATTTCGAAATTCTCGGCGCACGCCACGGCGACACCACCATGCGCCAGATCATCTCGGCGCAGATGGACGGCGTCTACTTCCCGATCACCTTCCAGGAATTCGGCGCGCGGGTCTATTTCCACGATCTCGACGAGGAAGAGCTGATGTTCGGCCGAATCAAGGTCAGCACCATGCTGCTCTGTCATCCCGGCCGTTGCCTCGGCTACCGGGTCGACTACAACGGCCGCTCGATCTGCTACGTCACCGACAACGAGCTCTTCCTCGAGGGCAATCCCCACCACAATGCCCACTACGTCACCAAGCTCACCCATTTCGTCCAGGGCGCCGACGCCTTGATAACCGATACCACCTACACCGACCCGGAATATGCGAGCAAAGTCGGCTGGGGCCATTCCTGCATCGGCGAAGTGGTCAAGCTGGCCCATGCCGCCAAGGTCAAAAACCTTTATCTCTTCCACCACGACCCCGACCAATCGGACACCGCCATCGACGCCAAGCTCGAGATCGCGGAAGGCCAACTGGCCAAACTGCGCTCCAAAACCCGCGTCGTCGCCCCGAACGAAGGGCTTTTGCTGCGGCTCTGAGCCCCTTCCGAGGCCCTTTCGCCGACCTCTATCGGATGTTAAGGTGCCTCTCCCGCGTCGGCTCGCTACCAAAAGATTGGGCCGTGCCGACGGCTCGCCGCGTTCATAATTCATATTCTTCAACAGGAGGCCTTTCGATGAAGAGATACGTCGCCGCGGCCGCGCTCGCTGTTGCGCTGACCGCCGGCCAAGCCGTTCACGCCCAGGAAATCGACACCGTTCGCTGGGGTATCCCCATGGCGTTCGGATCCAACTTGGTGGCGCTCGGCGACACCATGCCGTGGGTCGCGCAGCAGCTCGACCGCGCCTCGGGCGGCCGCATCAAACTGCAGGTATTCGAGCCGGGCAAACTGGTCCCGGCGCTCGCGGTGTTCGATTCCGTGAGTCAAGGCAAGGTCGAGGCCGGCTACACCTGGATGGGCTACGAGATCGGCAAGCTGCCCGCCTCCGCCCTGTTCGGCGCCGTGCCGTTCGGCATGGAAAGCCCGATGTTCTCGGCGTGGATGTACTTCGGCGGCGGCGATCAGCTTCTCAAGGAGCTGTACAAGCCGCACAAAGTCCATCCCATCTTCTGCGGCACCATCAGCCCCGAGGCGGCCGGCTGGTTCCGCAAGGAAATCAACAAGCCCGACGAGCTCAAGGGCCTGAAGTTCCGCGCCGCCGGCCTCGGCGGTCGCGTCTACCAAAAGGTCGGCTCCTCCGTCACCTTGCTGCCCGCCGGCGAGTTGTTCCAGGCGCTGGAAAAGGGCGTGCTCGACGGCACCGAGTTCTCGCTGCCGACGGTGGACGATCAGCTCGGCTTCCATAAGGTCGCCAAATTCTATTATCTCCCCGGCTGGCACCAGCCCTCGACCAACCAGTATCTCTACATCAACCTTGACCAGTGGACGAAGCTGAAGCCCGCCACCCAGGCGTTGATCGAGACCACCTGCACCGCGGGTGTCGCCATGTCGCTCGCCAAGGCCGAAGCCCTGCAGGGCCAAACTCTCGCCAAGTTCGAGAAGGAAGGCGTCAAGGCGGTCAAGGTGTCGCCCGAACTGCTCGCCGCCTTCAAGAAGGCCGCCGACGAGGTGTTGGCCGAGGAAAGCGCCAAGGACGCCATGTTCAAGAAGGTCTACGACAGCCAAGTCGCTTTCCAGAAACAGAACAGCAAGTGGCACGATCTCGGCTACTTGCCGCGCGACTTCAAGAACTGATCCTCGCGATATGACGGCGGAAGCCAAACCGCCAATGGACGGCCCCTCCTCGGGGCCGTCCGACTTTTCGCTGCCGGAAACGGCGATCTCCCGGGCGTTCGACCGGGTGATCGTCTTTTTCGGCGAAGCGTCGTCGTGGCTGTGGACGGTCCTGATGCTGCTGATCGTCTATCAGGTCGTTCTGCGCTACGTCTTTTCCATCGGCTCGATCAAGCTGGAAGAAGTCCAATGGCATCTTTACGCCGTCGGCTTCCTGCTCGGGCTCGCGTTCACCGAAATCCGCCAGCGCCATGTGCGCATCGACGTGCTGGCGGAACATTTTCCGCGCCGGACCCGCCTGTGGATCGAGCTAGGTGGGATCGTGTTTCTTTTGCTGCCCATCGCCCTATTCATGATTTGGTACGCCGTGCCGTTCGTGGCGAGGTCGTGGGAATTGAAGGAAATCTCCGCCGCGCCCGACGGCCTGCCCTACCGCTGGGCCTTGAAGTCGTTCATCGTCACTGCTTTCGTTCTGCTGGCCTTGGCCGGCGTCTCGCGCCTCACCCGGGTATGGGCGGCGCTGCGGGCGGGAACGAGGTAGGCGGCCGTGCCGGTCTACGAAATCATCGTCATCGTTTTCATGGCGACCTTCATCGGGTCGCTGTTCATCGGCTATCCGGTCGCTTGGCTGCTCGGCGGGTTGTCGCTGCTGTTCGCCGCCGGGGGACTCGTGCTCAACGGCCTCGGCGTCGACACCTTCTTGCTGACGAGCTGGCCCAAGCTTGGCGCGATCATCGATCGTCTCGACGCGATCATGTCGAACTGGGTCCTCGTGTCGCTGCCTATGTTCATCTACATGGGGCTGATGCTCGACAATTCGGGCGTCGCCGAGAAGATGATGACCAACATGGTGCGCGTGTTCGGCCGGTTGCGCGGCGGTCTCGCCATCACGGTCATCCTGATCGGCATCCTGCTCGCCGCCTCGACCGGCATCGTCGGTGCGTCTGTGGTCCTGCTCGCGACGCTTTCGATCCCGATCATGCTGCGCGCCGACTACTCCAAGCCGCTCGCCGCCGGGGTGGTCGCCGCTTCCGGCACGCTCGGCATCCTGATCCCGCCCTCGATCATGCTGGTCCTGATGGCCGACCAGATTTCCATATCGGTCGGCGATCTGTTCATGGGCGCGTTGATCCCGGGCGTGCTGCTCGGCCTGTTGTTCATGCTTTATGTCATTCTGGTCGGCCTGTTCAACCCCAAGGCCGCGCCGCCGCCGCCCAAGGCACCGCCGTTGACGGGGCGCGAGATTTGGGGCGCGGTGCTGGCGACCGTGCCGACGGCCGGACTCATCCTCGCCGTTCTCGGCGCGATCTTCATGGGTATCGCGACGCCGACCGAGGCGTCCGGCATCGGCGCCTTCGGCGCGACGCTGCTCGCGCTGTTCAACCGCAGGCTCAGCCTCAAGGTCATCCGTCAGGTCGGCATCGAGACAACGCTGACCACCTGCTTCATCTTTGGCATTTTCATCGGCGCGACGATTTTCGCGTTCATCCTGCGCTCGCTCGGCGGCGACGAATTGATCGCGCACGCGCTCAAGGGGTTGCCGTTCGGGCCGACCGGCATCGTGATCTTCATCCTGTTCGTCGCCTTCATCGCCGGGTTCTTCCTCGATTGGCTGGAAATCGTGCTGATCATCCTTCCCCTGATCGCGCCGGTGATCAAGGATCTCGGCATCAACATGGTGTGGTTCCTGGTCGTGCTCGCGGTCATGCTGCAAACCTCGTTCCTGACCCCGCCGGTCGGGTTCTCGCTCTTTTATCTCAAGGGCGTGGTGCCGAAGGAAATCACCACACGCCACATCTACGTCGGCGTCATTCCGTTCGTGATCGTGCAGCTTCTGGCCGTGGCCGCGTGCTTCATCTGGCCCGATCTCGTGCTGTGGCTGCCGGCCAAGATGTACGGATCAAGCGGATAGCTTGCGCCCCCGCCGCGTGGCGTTCATCCTCCCTCGATGCCGGACGGTCGTGAACCCCTGATCGCGCGCACGCTGACCTCGATCCGCGACCTGGCGGCGGCGGGTTGGGACGCGCTCGCCGGTACGGGCGACCCCTTCGTTGGGCACGCTTTCCTCGCCGCCCTCGAAGAATCCGGCTCGGCCACGGCCGAGACCGGCTGGGCGCCGGCGCACGTGGTGATCGAGGATTCATCGGGGCGCCCGTGCGCGGCGGCGCCGCTTTATTTGAAGAGCCATTCCTACGGCGAATACGTGTTCGATCACGCCTGGGCGGACGCTTATGCGCGCGCCGGCGGGCGCTATTATCCGAAACTGCTGTCGGCGGTGCCGTTCACGCCCGCGACCGGGCCGAGGCTCCTGGTCCCGCCCGTGCTCGCGCGCGAGCGCGCCGACGAGCTGCGCCGGGCCCTGGCCGGCGCGATGGTTCGGATCGCCGAACGCTCCGGAGTTTCCTCGCTCCACGTCAATTTCCCCGCGGAAGCCGATGCCCGCGCCCTCGAAGCCGCCGGATACCTGCCGCGCCTCGGCGTCCAATACCATTGGACCAATCGGGGCTACCGCGGTTTCGACGACTTTCTCGCCCAACTCGCTTCGCGCAAGCGCAAGGCGATCCGCAAGGAACGCGCCGCCGTTCGCGACGCTGGGGTCGCCATCGCCGTCGTGACCGGATCGGATCTGCGCGAGGCCCATTGGGATGCCTTTTACGCCTTCTACCGCGACACCGCGTCGCGCAAGTGGGGCGGCGGGTATCTGACGCGGGAGTTCTTCTCGCGGCTGGGGGAGAGCATGGCCGAGCGCGTCGTGCTGGTGCTGGCTGAACACGGCGGCCGGCCGGTGGCGGGCGCCCTCAACTTGCTCGGCGGCGACACGCTCTACGGGCGCCATTGGGGCTGCGTCGCGGATTTCCGATTCCTGCATTTCGAGGCCTGCTATTACCAGGCGATCGAATTCGCGATCGCACGCGGCCTCGCCCGCGTCGAGGCCGGTGCGCAAGGCGAGCACAAGATCCAACGCGGCTACCTGCCCGAGCCGACCCGCAGTTACCATTGGATCGCGAATTCTTCCTTCCGCGACCTGCTGGAGCGGCATCTTTTTAACGAACGTGCGACGGTCGCCGCCGAAATCGCGGAGCGGTCGCTTGCCGCGACCCGTGACGCTCGTGCCGCCTTGTCACTGGCTACCGGGGCCGCCGAGGAGCGGCTGCGGGCATCGATCGAGGCGACGACACGGGCCATCGAAGCGCAGGCCGCTGCCGAGCGCGCCCGGCAATTGGCGCGCGAGCGGCGAACCGCGTCAAATGATCTCGACATCGCCGAGCGCGAGGCACAGGCCGCGCGTCTCAGCGATCCCTCTCAGCGTCGGGCAGCGGAGCTGGCCATCGAGCGCGAGAAGCGCATGCAGTCCATGCGCGAGCGGTTGGGCGGCGTCGATAGCCAAATCCTCGAAGCCCAGGATTCGGCG
>VGZQ01000108.1 GCA_016872535.1 Rhodospirillales bacterium
GCCTTGGAGGTCGCGGGGCGCGACGTTGGCGTAATAGGCGGTGAAGAACGGCCGGAGCGCGCCGGCTTCCTCGGCTCCCAAGCGCTTATCCGCCTCGGCGGCGAGCTGGGCGGCAAGATCGGCGGCGAACCGATCGCCATTTTTCGGCATGAACGCCCCTCCCTCGGGTCTCCACCGGATTTCCTCGCCAATCCGGAATCCTCTGGGAAAACTATCACGCGGGCGGTAAATTCGCCATGCGCAAGAGGCGTAAATCCCGGAAACAATTGAAAAATTAACCACGATGCCGGGGGCGCGCCGAGAGGGAATTGCGCGACGAGCCCGCGGGTGGCGTAGGAAATCCGATGGCGCGCGCGCAATAAAAAATGCGCCCCTACCGGGGCGCGGGCGAACGTGGGGAGGAATTCGATGCCGAACACCGACACCGGTGCCGTGTCACCCGGCGCCTCGCCGACCGCCGGGGCCGCGTTCTGGACGCGTCATCCGATCGATATTCGATTTTCGCTGCCTTTTTTCGGCGGCCGGTTCTACATCACCATCCTGAGCGGGCCCGAGCGGCGTAGCGCCGAGCGCCGCGAGCGCGAGCGTCATCGCTATCCGCTCCGAACCGCAGCCAATATTTTTTTCATGGCCGGAACGGCGGCGGCTTTTTACGCCGCGGCGCTGGTCGTCCTCGCCTTCGCGAGCTCGATCATCGAATGGTGAGGCGCGGGGAGAATTTCCGAAGCGGGGCTTGATCCCGATCAATTCTTGATCGGCGCTTGCCTCCTAAAATTTACCGAATGCATCGCGCCACGATAAAGGAATCCACCGATGTACAAGCGCATCCTCGTTCCGACCGACGGCTCCAAGCTTTCGCGAAAAGCGGTTGTCCATGGCGTCAGGCTGGCAAGGGCGCTCGGCGCCGAAGTGACCGGCATGACGAGTTCGCCGACTTGGCGGGATTTTTATCCCCGTCCGCGCTTGCGCATGATATCCGCGGCCGACTACGAACGAGAGGTCGAACGGGACGCCGCCCGGTCTCTCGCCGCCGTCCTGCGCGCGGCCAAGGCCGCGCGCGTCCGTTGCGCGACCGTTCACGCCCGCCATCCCGACCCCTGGAGGGCGATCATCATGACCGCGCGCGCAAGGCGCTGCGATCTTATCGTCATGGCCTCGCATGGACATGGCGGCATGAAGGCCCTGCTGCTCGGCAGCGAAACCAGCAAGGTTTTGGCGCATTCCAAGATCCCGGTTCTGGTTCACCGCTGAAGAACTCGACGCGGTCGTCGCCTTTTCCGGGTTCCAGCGCGCGTACCACGCGTTTGGCGCGGAGTTTTCCGAAACTCCCGGTATTCTTTTTTGGGTCGAAAGCGGACGGCGTAATGTACTAAGATTCACCGACTTCGGAACAATTCGGATCGGTGCGCGACGCAATGAATGTCGGTCTGTTCTTGCGTTTTTTTGTCCCTTTGCTGGCGGTGCTGGCGGTGACCGCCGCCGTGCTGACACCGGCGGCCGACCGCCTGATCATCCGGTGGTTCCGATACGACGTCGAAATGCGATCGCGCCTGATCTTCAACTCGATCCAGGAATCGTTGTCCGCCCTTGCGCAACGGAAAGCCTGGCGCGAAATGGATGTCTTGTTCGAACGCATCGCGACCGACGAGCGGGTGATGGCGATCGGCTGGTGCGACGGCGCGGGTCGGTTGCAACGGGCCAACAAGGCCTGGCCGAAACAGTTCGGGTGCGTGGAAACCGGCGCCGACCGCGAGCCCTTGTTTCGCAGCGAAATCTACGAACGCGGAACGGTTTTGCGCGCCGCGTTCAGGCTGTCGGGCGAAGACCCCGCTTTAGGTCGCCTGCTGATTCTCCATGACATGAGTTTTGCCGTCGGCCGCAGCTTCGATGCCCGGCTGTATTTGACCGGATTTCTCGTCCTGCTCGGGCTCGCCGTGGCCGGTGTCACGGTTCTAATCGCGCGATTGACGTTGCATGGTTGGATCCGCTCGGTTCGCAAAAGTTTGCGGGCTCCATTGGGAAGCTTCACGCCCGGCCCGGACCCGCAACTGGCACCGGTAATCGGAGAAATCCGCCAACTGTTGCGCGATCTCGACATTTCACGCAGGACCGCGACCGGCATCCGTGTCGACTGGTCGCCGGACACGCTCCGCCGCGCGCTCGAAAGCGAACTACCCAATGTCCAGGTCATCATCGCTTCCAACCGAGAGCCCTACATCCACAACTTCGGACCCAACAACGAGATCACGCTGCAACATCCGGCAAGCGGCTTGGTGACCGCGCTCGAACCGGTGATGCGGGCCTGCGGCGGCATTTGGATCGCGCACGGAAGCGGCACCGCCGACCGTCATACCGTCGACAAGTTCGACCGGATCGCCGTGCCCCCCGAGGCTCCGCACTACACCCTGCGCCGCGTCTGGCTGAGCGAAGCGGAACAGGAAGGCTATTATTACGGGCTGGCCAACGAAGGGCTTTGGGCGCTTTGCCATATCACCTTCGTCCGCCCGGCGTTCCGGGAATCCGATTGGGAGCAGTATGTCGCCGTCAACCGCAAATTTGCCGACGCGATCGTCGCGGAAGCGATGCGCCCGGACCCCATCGTCCTGGTGCACGATTACCATCTCGCCTTAGTCCCGAGAATGGTGCGAGAGAAGATGCCACAGGCGACCATCATCGCCTTTTGGCATATCCCCTGGCCCAACTCCGAAGTCTTCGGAATTTGCCCCTGGCGTGAGAAGATTGTCGATGGTCTGCTTGGCAGTTCGGTGGTCGGTTTCCACACCCAACTCCATTGCAACAACTTCATCGAGACCGCCGATCGTTTTATCGAATGCCATATCGACCGCGAACAGGCGACCGTTTCGGTGGGCGGACACGCCACCCTGGTGCGACCCTATCCCATCTCGATCGCTTGGCCACCGTTGCCGCTTGCGAACCTGCCGCCGGCGCCGGAATGCCGAGCGGCGGTATTGGCCCGATACGGCTTGCCCGCCGATACCCTACTCGGCGTCGGTGTCGAGCGATTCGATTTCACCAAGGGTATCCCCGATCGCTTCCGGGCGGTGGAGATTCTTTTGGAACTGTATCCGGAATGGATCGGTCGGTTCGTTTTCCTTCAGGTGGCGGCGCCGAGCCGCAGCAAGCTTGCCGCTTACCAGGATGTTCAGAAGGAATCCGCCGCCATCGCCGACCAAATCAATGCCCGCTTCAGCCGTGGCGCTTACAAGCCGATCATCCTGGTGGCGCAGCATCACGAACCCGAGCAGGTCTACGAACTTTTCCGCGCCGCAGACGTGGTGATCGTCAGCAGCCTGCACGACGGCATGAACTTGGTCGCCAAGGAGTTCGTCGCCGCGCGCGACGACGAGCGCGGCGTTCTGATCCTCAGCAACTTCGCCGGCGCGGCGCGCGAGCTTTTGGAGGCCCTGATCGTCAATCCGTTCGATGCGCGCGCCACCGCCGATGCCATCGATCGGGCGCTGCGGATGCCGCCCGACCAACAGCGCGAACGGATGCGGCTGATGCGCGAGTCGGTGAGCGAAAACAACGTCTTTTACTGGGCGGGTCGGATGCTGCTCGACGCCTCGCGAATTCGCAAGCGAAGCCGCATCGAATCGAACATCGCCTCGGTCAGCGAGCAAGAGGCGAAGAATGCCTGATCTTCCTCCCTTGCCCGATTTCGGCGCGCGATTGTGGGCCTTGTTTCTCGACGTCGACGGCACGCTTTTGGAGCTGGCCGAACATCCCGACAAGGTCGTGGTGCCCAAAGGGCTGATTCCCCTGCTCCAACGGCTCAGAAAATCTTTTGGCGGCGCCTGTGCCCTGATTACCGGGCGGAGCTTGGCGGCACTCGAAGCCCTGCTCGGGCACACCGGCCTCGATGCCGCCGGCTGCCATGGCGCCGAGCTGCGCATGGCCGGGGCGGTTAAAGTGCTCGCGACTGCGGATGCGTCGCTCCCCCGGATCGCCGAACGTCTCGCCCGCCTCGTCGACGCGATCGCGCCCGCCATGGTCGAGGTGAAGTCGCATTCGCTCGCGCTTCACTATCGCTTACCGGCGCTCGACGCCCGCCGCGCCCGCCGCATCGCCGCGCGGGCGCTGGGCGGCGACAAGGGTCGATTTCGCTTGATCGACGGCAAGAACGTGGTCGAGATTCTACCATCCGACGCCGGCAAGGGAGCCGTCATTGCCTGGTTTCTCAATCGCCCTCCTTATGCCGGGCGTATTCCGATTTTCGTCGGCGACGACGTGACCGATGAGGAGGGATTTCGCGAAGTCAACCGGCGGGGCGGAATTTCCGTTCGCGTCGGGGCCGACGGCAAATCCGCCGCCCGCCATCGCGTGGCGGACATCGTTGAGGCGGCGACATGGCTGGAACGATTGGCCGGAGCGGCGACAAGACGTGGACGACGCGGGAAAATGAAATGATCGATCTAAATCTCGGAGTGATCGGCAACTGCTCGATCGCCATGCTGGTGGACGCCGCCGCGCGCATTGTCTGGGGCGGGTTTCCGCGTTTTGACGGCGATCCGATTTTCAACGCGCTGCTGAATGGCGCGGAGCCGTACCGCCCGGATGAGGCGTCGAACGGGGGGTATTTTGCGCTCGAACTCGTCAATCAAGTCCGCAGCGAACCCTGCTATGTCCCCAACACGGCGATCCTGTGTACGCGTCTTTACGGTGACGACGACAGCGCGGTCGAAGTGATCGATTTCGCGCCGCGCTTCGCCCAACATTCCCGCATGTTCCGCCCGCCGTTGATCGTGCGCCGGGTCTTTCCCTTGAGCGGCAAGCCCCGGATTCGCGTTCGTCTTCGGCCCCGTTTCGGCTGGGGCGCGCTCAGCCCACGCATCACCACCGGCAGCAACCACATCCGCTACGTGTCCGAGGATTTGACCACGCGCCTGACCACCGACGCGCCGTTGTCCTATGTGGTCGAAGAGCGGTCGTTCGTCCTCGACATGCCAGTCAATCTGATTTTTGGCGCTGACGAAACGCTGCAAACTGGAATCGACGAAACGGCGCGCATGTTTCACGAACGCACCCTGGAACATTGGCGCAACTGGGTCCGCTCCATGTCGGTGCCTTTCGATTGGCAGGAAGAGACCATCCGTGCCGCCATCACCCTTAAGCTTTGCAACTTTGAGGAAACCGGGGCGATCGTCGCGGCGCTGACCACATCGATCCCCGAATCGCCAGGGAGCCGGCGCAACTGGGACTACCGCCTGTGCTGGCCGCGCGACGCTTATTTCGTCGTCCATGCCCTCAACCGGCTCGGCGCGACCCGCACCATGGAAGACTATCTCGGCTACATCACCAACATCGTCAGCGAAAGCCAGGGCGGCGTCCTGCGTCCGGTCTACGGCATTTCGCGCTCGAATTCGTTGGGTGAACACGAAATGCCCGCGCTCGCCGGTTATCGCGGCATGGGGCCGGTGCGCACCGGCAATTTGGCCTACGAGCAGGTGCAAAACGACGTGTATGGCAGTGTCATCCTCGCCGCCACCCACGTATTTTTCGATAAGCGCCTGGTCCGATCCGGGAATTGGCAGCTGTTCGAACGGCTCGAGCTTTTGGGGCGAAAGGCCGTCGAGGTCTTCGATCAGCCCGATGCCGGCCCGTGGGAACTGCGCACCCGGTTTGCCGTTCACACGTTCTCCAGCCTGATGTGCTGGGCCGCGTGCGATCGGCTGGCCAAGATCGCCGGGACGCTTGGCTTGCCCGAGCGGGAATCCCATTGGCAAGGAGAAGCGAATCGACTGCGCGGCGTCATCACCCGACGGTGCTGGAACGACAAGCTGCGAAGCTTCGTCTCCACCTGGGACGGCGAGGAGGCGGACGCGAGCCTGCTTCTCCTGCACGAGCTTGATTTTCTGGCCGCCGACGATCCCCGCTTCGCGTCCACTGTCGAATATGTCGGCCGCACCCTCAGGCGCGGCGATTTGCTGTTGCGTTACGCAACCGCCGACGATTTCGGTTTGCCGGAATCCGCCTTCACCATCTGCACCCTTTGGTACGTGGACGCGCTTGCCGCCCTCGGTCGTAAAACCGAGGCCTTGGCGTTGTTCGAGGCGGTTCTCGACCGGCGCAATTCGTTCGGGCTTCTGTCGGAGGACATCCACCCCGAAACCGGAGAGTTGTGGGGCAATTTTCCGCAGACTTATTCGATGGTCGGTCTGATCAATTCCGCGACGCGCCTCAGCCGGACCTGGGAAGAGGCGTTCTGATCGCGACCGGCCGCTGATACACGCCGGCAATGGCATGATTTGGCCCTTTCGGCAAATATGAAAACTTGCTGATATAGCTCCGCGGGAGGGGACCTTTTCGTTTCCCCATCGGGCAAATTTCCAGGAGAGCGGGCTCAAACCATGGCGTTCAATTTTCTTATTCTCGGCGCGTCGTACGGTTCCCTTCTCGGAACCAAACTATTGATGGCCGGACATAACGTGACCTTGGTCTGCCGACGGCAGACCGCGGACCTGATCAATGCGGAAGGCACCGTCGTCCGGATCAAGCTGAAAGACGAAAAGGAGCATCGCACCATCCGCTCGACCGGCTTGCCCGGGCGTCTCACCGCGTACCCCCCGAAAGACATCACCGTCGCGGATTACGACATGGTCGGCCTGGCCATGCAGGAACCCCAGTATGCGCACCACGCCATTCACACGGCGCTGATTCGCATCGCCGAAGAGCGCCTTCCCTGCCTCTCCATCATGAACATGCCGCCGCTGCCGTTTCTCAAGCGGATCCCGGGACTCGATACCGGCAAGCTGGGCGCCAGCTATACCGATCCCATCGTCTGGGACCGGTTCGATCCGAGTCTGATGACACTCTGCAGCCCAGACCCGCAGGCCTTCCGTCCGCCCGGCGAGCCGGCGAACGTGCTGCACGTTGGTTTGCCGACCAACTTCAAGGCGGCCAAGTTCGCCGACGCCAAGGCCGATGTCACCCTTCGGCAAATCGAACGCGACATCGACGCGGTGCGGCTCGATGGCCACGACGTGCCGGTCAAGCTTCGCGTCTACGACTCGATCTTCGTGCCGTTGGCGAAGTGGAGCATGCTGCTGACCGGCAACTACCGTTGCATCACCCGAGGCGAGCCCCGGAGCATCCGGGACGCCGTGTATGGCGATCTGGCGAAGTCCGAATCCATTTACAACTTCGTCACCGACTTGACGCAACGACTCGGCGCCGACCCGGCCGACGGCGTGCCGTTCGACAAATACGCCAAGGCGGCCGAAAGCCTGCTCCGGCCGTCGTCGGTGGCGCGCTCCATCGCCGCCGGCGCCCCGTTCATCGAGCGGGTCGATATTCTGGTGCAGCTGATCGCCCAGAGTTACGGCCTCGCCAATCCGGAGATCGACGAAGTGGTCCGCATCGTCGACGACCGGCTGGAAACCAACGACCCCTTGCCGGCTTGATCTTGTCGGTGCGTCGTTGAAAAAAACTGGAGCGGGCGAAGGGATTCGAACCCTCGACCCCAACCTTGGCAACGGCCCCGAGAAAATGAAAACGCCTTAAACATCAACGCGGTTGCGCGGGCGCTGTCGCAAGCTTCCCCCGAAATGAACCGCATAGAATCGATTAGCGCAGATTAGCGTTGGCACGTTTTGGGCACAGTAAGCGTTGCCAACCGGGCCTTGAATCATTGTATCCTATAGGATACATTCACCCATGATCGAAGTCCGCCAGACCACCTTATTCTCGAAATGGATGGCGGGGCTGCGCGACGGCCGCGCCCGGGCGAAGATCGCGGCCCGGATCGACCGGCTGGCGCTCGGCAACCAGGGCGACGTGGCCCCGGTGGGCGAGGGCATCAGCGAACTTAGGATTCACTATGGCCCCGGGTATCGCGTGTATTTCGTCCGGCGCGGCAAGGTGCTGATCGTTCTTCTGTGCGGCGGCGACAAAAGTACCCAATCCAGGGACATCAAAGCCGCGAAAATTCTTGCGGCCCAATTGGAGGATTGACCGATGGCAAAGAAGCAAAAAACGACCCGCTTCGATTCCGCCGAGCACCTGAACAGCGCCGAAGCTATCAGCGCCTACATGGAGGATGCCCTGGAATCGAATGATCCGGCCTTCATCGCGCACGCGCTCGGCACTATTGCCCGAGCGCACGGAATGTCGCGTGTCGCCAGGAAAGCAGGGCTATCCCGCGAAAGCCTCTACAAGGCGCTGAGTCCGTCGGGCAATCCCGAGTTCGGAACCGTCATCCGCGTGATGCGAGCGCTCGGGCTGAAACTGTCCGCTACGTCCACACGCCGCCGCGCGGCTTAGGATTGGCACAATTTGGTCACAGTGCCCACACGTTCGCCGACCGAAACGACGGATAAGTCGTTGAAAAAAACTGGAGCGGGCGAAGGGATTCGAACCCTCGACCCCAACCTTGGCAAGGTTG
>VGZQ01000109.1 GCA_016872535.1 Rhodospirillales bacterium
CGCCCGAAATCAGGCACAGCACCAGATCGTCGGGCCGCGCGGTCCGGGCGAGGTCGAGAATCCGCCTTGCCGTTTCGCGCCCCTTGGCGTCGGGCACCGGGTGCGCGGCCTCGACGACCTCGATCCTGCGGCACGGCACGCCCGAACCGTAACGGGTGACGATCAGGCCGGAGAGCTCTCCCGACCAATGATCCTCGACCGCCTTGGCCATCGCCGCCGACCCCTTGCCCGCCCCGAGCACGAGCGTGCGTCCCTTGGGCGGGACCGGCAGGTGCGGCGGCACGCACCGCATGGGATCGGCCGCCGCGACCGCCGCGTCGAACAACCGGCGGAGAAACGCACGGGTCTCGCCGGAACTCATGATCAAGGCATTTTGTCCTTGAGGTCGGGATTGGGCGCCGCGTCGGTGCGGGCGTACGCATGGCCGCGCCCGGGCAGCGGCGGGTGCGGGTGCGCGCGGGCGTGGGCGGCGACGCGCGCCTTCACCCGACGTAACAGCAGCCACACCACCATGATGAATACCAGCAACGCACCGAAGCCGAAGATCTTCGCGCCCTTGCCGAGCGCCGCCTCGGATACCTGGCTGAAGAAATAGCCGGCGGCGACGAAGCTCGACGCCCATACCCCGGCGGCGATGAAATTGGTGATACTGAAGCGCAGCCAACTGATTTCCGACAAGCCCACCGCGAAGGAGCTGACGTTGCGGACCCCGTAGATGAACCGGAACGACAGGATGAATGCCGTCTTGAATTCATAGAGAAGATCGAGCGCGATCTCGACCTTCGGTCGCCATTTGGGAAAGCGCTCCATCAGCGCCTCGCCGTAGCGCCGCCCGAGGAAGAACCAAACCTGATCGCCGAGGAAACTGCCGAACCAGGCCACGAACAGGAGCTTGAACGGATCGACGATGCCGTGATGGGCGGCGTAGCCGCCGAAGATGACGATGGTTTCGCCTTCGAAGAACGTCCAGACGAATATGCCGATGTAAAACCAATCGCCGTATTCGTTCATGAACCGGGCGATTTGTTCTTCGATCATCGGGTGTGTCCGGACGGCTGAAAAAGGCGGATTCGGTCTGGAAAACCACCTATCCGTAAAACCTAAGCCGGGTCAAGGGAGAGGCCGCCTCAGGGCGCCAGGATTTTACCGGGATTCATGATCCCGCCCGGGTCGAGGGCGCGCTTGATCGCGCGCATCGCGCCTAGCGCCTCGCCGTGTTCGGCGGCCAGGAACCCGATCTTGCCATAGCCGACCCCGTGTTCGCCGGTGCAGGTGCCGTCCATGGCGATCGCCCTAAGCACCATCCGTTCGTTGACCGCCTGGGCGCGGCGTATTTCGTCCGCGTCGTCGGGATCGATCACGAAAATGACGTGAAAATTGCCGTCGCCGACATGCCCGACGATCGGCGCGACCAAGCCGGAACGGTCGATGTCGGCGCGGGTTTCCAGAATGCACTCGGCGAGCCGGGAGATCGGCACGCACACGTCGGTCGCCATGCCGCGCGCGCCGGGCCTGAGCGCCATGGCGGCGTAATGGGCGTCGTGACGGGCCTGCCAGAGCTTGGCCCGGTCCTCCGGGCGCGCCGCCCACTGGAAGTCGGCCCCGCCGAAGTCGCGCGCCAACGCCTTGACCGTCTCGACCTGCTCGATCACGCTTTTGTCGCTACCGTGAAATTCGAAGAACAGAGTCGGTGCCTCGCGGTAGGAAAGCTTGGCGTAGCGGTTGAGCGCCTTCATCTGCACTTCGTCCAGCAGCTCGATCCGCGCCACCGGAACCCCCGATTGCAGCGTGGCGATGACCGTGTCGACGGCGGACGCGAGATCGGGAAAAGCGGTGACGGCAGCCGAGATCGCCTCGGGAATTCCGTTCAGGCGCACCGTCAGCTCGGTGATGACGCCGAGCGTCCCTTCCGAGCCGACGAAGAGGTGGGTGAGATCGTACCCGGCCGCCGACTTGCGCGCCCGACGGCTGGTGCGGATGACGCGGCCGTCGGCGAGCACGACGACCAGCGACAGCACCTTGTCGCGCATGGTGCCGTAGCGTACCGCGTTGGTGCCCGAGGCCCGGGTCGCGGCCATGCCGCCGAGCGTCGCGTCGGCGCCCGGATCGACCGTGAAGAACAGACCGCGGTCGCGCACGTATTCGTTCAGATGCTTGCGCGTCACGCCCGCTTCGCAGGTCGCGTCCATGTCCTCGGGCCGCACCGCGATGATCCGGTTCATCCGGGAAAGATCGAGACACATGCCGCCCTGGAGCGCG
The DNA here is from genome assembly GCA_016872535.1 of Rhodospirillales bacterium. NCBI lineage: Bacteria > Pseudomonadati > Pseudomonadota > Alphaproteobacteria > Rhodospirillales > Rhodospirillales bacterium. The sequence goes on from VGZQ01000109.1 coordinate 2,260, forward strand.
GCGACGTGGCCCTCGAGCGAGGTACCGACCCCGAACGGAATAATCGGGACTTTCCGCGCTGCGCACGCGCGTACCAAGGCGACCACCTCCTCGGTCGATTGCGGAAAAACCACCGCGTCGGGCGCGTGGCCGGGATGATAGGATTCGTCGCGGCCGTGGCGTTCGCGCACCGAAGCGTTGGTGACAACGCGGTCGCCAGCGATGGCGCGCAGCTCGGCGAGCAAGCCGTCGTCGAGGCGGGCGGCGGGTGTGCTCATGAGCCGACGCCTCCGGACGCGCCCGCGAACGGGGAAATTTCCAGCGGCGGCGGACCTCCCGTCGCCCAATCGAGCAACTCGACCGTATGCACCACGGGCATCAAACTCGCTCCCTGCAACTGGGACCAGCAGCCGATGTTGCCGGTCGCGACCACATCAGCGCCGGTGGCAGCGAGGCGCTGCGCCTTGCGCTCCTTGAGCCGGAGGGCAAGATCGGCCTGGAGAATATTGTAGACGCCCGCCGAACCGCAGCAAAGATGCGACTCGGCCGGCTCGCGCACCTCGAAACCGGCCTCGGCAAGCAGCCGCTTCGGGACCTCGCGCACCCGTTGGCCATGCTGAAGCGAGCAGGCGGCGTGGTAGGCGATAACGCGCGCGCGCGGGCGATTGTCCGTGGGGCGCATCCCGCGCAGGCCGAGATCGTCGATCACCTCGCTCACGTCCCGGGCGAGCGAGGCGATTCGCGCGCCGCGCTCGGCCCAGACCGGATCGTGGCGCAAAAGAAAAGCATAATCCTTGACCGTAGTCCCGCAGCCCGAGGCGTTGACGACGATGGCGTCGAGCCCGCCCGCCGCCATCACCCGTTCCCACGCCGCGACGTTGGCGCGCGCCGCCGCCTCGGCCGCCGCCGTTTCGCCGATGTGATGGGCAAGCGCGCCGCAGCAGCCGGCGCCTTCGGCCACCACCACTTCGCAGCCGAGCCGGGTCAGCAAGCGCACGGTCGCCTCGTTGATCGAGGGGCGCAACACTTGCTGGGCGCAGCCGGTCATCAGGGCGACGCGCTTGCGCCTCGCACCCTCGGCCGGGAAAACCTGCGGCCGGTCGACGGCCGAGGGCGGCGCCAAGCGTTTCGGCGCCATTGCCGCCATCACCCCAAGCCGGCCCGGCAGCAATGCCTTGAACGGCCGCGCCAGCGCGGCGCCGAGGAGCGCGAGACGGAACACGCCGGGCCTGGGCAAAAGGCGCATCAACAATGTGCGGAGCATGCGCTCCATCGCCGGCCGGCGCAGACCCCGCGCCATGCGTTCGCGCGCGATGTCCACCAGCCGCATGTAGTTGACCCCGGACGGGCAGGTCGTCATGCACGAAAGGCACGTGAGGCAACGATCCAGATGCCGGGCCGGCGTCGCCGGCGCGCGCGCGTCCGTTTCGAGCATGTGCTTGATCAGGTAGATGCGCCCGCGCGGGCTGTCCAATTCGTCGCCGAGCAATACATAGGTCGGGCAGGTCGCCGTGCAGAACCCGCAATGCACGCACTTGCGCAGGATTCCGTCCGCTTCGCGGATGTCGGCGTCGGCCAACTGCGCGGGAGTGAAGCTGGTCTGCATGTCACTCGCCCGCGTACATGCGCCCCGGATTGAGGCGGCGGTCGGGATCGAAGGCGTCCTTGACCCGCCGGCCGAGTTCGGCGAGCGCCGGAGGACGCGGCTGAAACACCTCGACGCGGTCGCGCGCCGGATCGTCCGCGCGGATCAGGGTCGCGTGGCCGCCGTCCGGCGGGATTACGCCGCGTACGATATCGGCCCCGGCATCCGGCAACGGCGGATGGGCCAGCCAAACCAATCCCCCACCCCAGTCGAGCAGAAAATGTCCACCAAGGCGCTGGGCGAGAGTGCCCGCGATCCGGGCACCGTCCGCCGGCGCTACCGAAAGCCGCCACACCTGCGCCGTCGGATCGGCGGCGAGAAAGGATACGTCGCGCACCTCGCGCCAGAAGGTTTCCGAATTTGACGTGTGCAGTTCCTCGGTCGCGCCGTGCCCTTCGAGCAGTCCGCGCAACACGCTGCAGCGGTGTTCGGCGGACGGGCCCGGCCCTTCGATGCGAAGTGCAGTGACGGACCCGCCCGCGCGTGCCACCGGTTCGGCCCGCGAGGACGAAACGAGCCCTGCCGGTACGTAGGCCGCCGCCACGACCTCGTGAGGCCCGGTCAGCGCTTCGCGCATGGCGGCCACGGCAGCTTCCGCCGCTAGCCCGAATACCAGCACGGTGCGAATTTTTTCCGGCTTGGGCAGCACCTTGACCGTTATGTCAGTCATCACTGCGAGCGTGCCGTGCGACCCGGCGATCAGTTTGGCGAGATCGAAGCCGGTGACGTTCTTCATCACCCGCCCACCCGACTTGAACGCCTCGCCGCGGCCGTTGACGCCCTCGAAGCCGAGGATGTGATCGCGCGCGGCGCCCGCCTTGATCCGCCGGGGACCCGACAGGTTGCAGGCGATCGCGCCACCGAGACTGCCCGCGTCCCGGCCGCCGAGGAGACCGGAGAGATCGGAGGGATCGAACGCGAGTTCCTGGTTGCGTTCGGCGAGGAGGGCGCGCACTTCGGCGACCGGGGTCCCGGCGCGCGCCGACAGCACCAATTCTTCCGGTTCATATAGGGTGACGCCAGCGAGCGCCGAGAGATCGAGGCGCGCGAGCCCTTCCGGCACGGGGCGGCCGAGCGCGCGCTTGCTGCCCCGTCCCGTTACCTCCAAGGCGCCCTTCGCCTCGGCCAGCGCGGGCGCGAGGTCCTCCGGCCGCGACGGCTTGAATACCTGGATCATCGATCAGAATCTCGGCAGGTCGGGAAACCGCATCTGCCCCTTGTGCACATGCATCATGCCGTGATCGGCGCACCGGTGCAGCGTCGGAAATACCTTGCCGGGGTTGAGCAAACCGGACGGATCGAACGCGCACTTGAGGCGGTGCTGCTGCTCGAGATCGACGGCCGTGAACATTTCCGGCATCAGGTCGCGCTTTTCGATTCCGACGCCGTGCTCGCCGGTCAGCACGCCGCCTACCGCGACGCACGCGCGCAGGATGTCGGCGCCGAACTTTTCGGCGCGCTCCAATTCGTCGCCGACGTTGGCGTCGAACAGGATCAGAGGATGCAAGTTGCCGTCGCCGGCGTGAAAGACATTGGCGACGGCGAGGTTGTGGCGACGCGACAGCTCGGCGATCTTGGCCAGCACCTCCGGCAGCTTGCGCCGGGGGATGGTACCATCCATGCAGAGATAGTCGGGCGAGATGCGCCCGATCGCCGGAAACGCGCCCTTGCGCCCGGCCCAAATGCGCACGCGTTCGGCTTCGTTTTGGCTGATGGCGATCGTGGTCGCGCCCGCCGCGCGGGCGAGCGCCTCGACCCGCCGCACCAGATCCTCGACTTCGATCGCGGGACCGTCGATTTCGACGATCAGCAGCGATTCGACATCGAGCGGATAGCCGGCGTGGGCGAATTCCTCGGCCGCACGGATCGCGGGACGGTCCATCATCTCCATTCCGCCCGGGATGATCCCGGCGGCGATGATCCGGCCGACGCAATCGCCGGCGGATTCGTTGCTGGGAAAACCCATCATCATCGCGCGCGCCGTTTCCGGCGACTTGAGGATGCGCACCGTGATCTCGGTGACGACGCCGAGCAGACCTTCGGACCCGATCACGACGCCGAGCAGGTCGAGGCCGCTCGCGTCCAGGTGCTTGCCACCGAGGCGGACCACTTCGCCGTCCATCAACACCATTTCGACGCCGAGCACGTTATGGGCGGTAAGGCCGTACTTGAGGCAATGCACCCCGCCCGAATTCTCGGCGACGTTGCCGCCGATCGAGCAGGCGATCTGGCTCGACGGATCGGGCGCGTAATAGAACCCAGCATGGCGGACGGCGTCGGTAACGCCGAGATTGGTCACGCCCGGCTGCGCCACCACGCAGCGGTTGGCGAAGTCGATCTCGAGAATGCGGTTCATGCGCGAGAGCCCGACGGTGACGGCGTCCGCCAGCGGCAACGCGCCGCCGGAAAGCCCGGTGCCCGCGCCGCGCGGCACGATACGGACGTTGCGGTCGTGGCAGTAGCGCAGCACCCGGGCCACTTCGGCGGTCGAACGCGGCAGCGCGACCAGCATCGGCAATTGCCGGTAGGCAGACATGCCGTCGCAATCGTAGGCGCGGAGCGCGTCCGCGTTGTCGATCACGCCATCGTCGCCGACCATCGCGCGCAAATCGCGCGCGATTTCGGCGCGGCGCGCGATCACCGACTGGTCAGGTTCGGGCATACGCATGGGAAGCGGCCCTTCCTTAGAGAAGGGGTCGATGGTAGGCCGGGAATCGGGGGATGAAAACGCCCAATCGAACGCGCCCAGGCACATGCGGCTCGGGCGAACGCTGCGCGGGCGCCGCCGGGCTCAGCCCTGGCGGGACTTCATCCGCGGGTTCTTCTTATTGATGACGTAGACGCGGCCACGGCGGCGGACAATACGGCAGTCCTTGTCGCGGGCCTTGGCGCTTTTGAGGGAGTTTCGGATTTTCATGGCGGCGCGGACAATAGGGACGAGCGCATGGCCTGTCAACGCGCGCCGACGCGAACGGAGCCGTTTGCCCTAAATAGGAAAACTGTCTGTGTCGGGCGGGGCCCGATGGAATGGTGGGCGGTACTGGGATCGAACCAGTGGCCCCTACGATGTCAACGTAGTGCTCTACCGCTGAGCTAACCGCCCATCCGTCGCGGCTTTTACTGGCCGTGGGCGACCTTGGCAAGGGCACCAAAAATTCGGCGCGCGGCCGTCCGGACCCGCCTTTGACGTTGAAAGCCTCCGCACCCGCCCGTAAACAAGGGGGCCCAATCGGAAATGTCTCGCTTGTCCCTCGACACCCTCCACGATTCCGAAGTCTATGCCTATCGGCCGCTCGAGCCCGCGGACGAGCCGTTCGACGTGCTTAACCCCTCGCGCCAGACGGTGCCGTTCGTATTCGCCTCGCCCCATTCTGGCCGTGTCTACCCGGACGCCTTCATTGCCGCCGCGCGACTCGATCCGGTGACGCTGCGCCGGTCCGAAGACGCTTTTCTCGACGAGTTATTCGCGGCCGCGCCCCATTTCGGCGCGCCCCTGTTGCGCGCCCATTTTCCGCGCGCCTATGTCGATCCAAACCGGGAGGCGTTCGAACTCGATCCGACGATGTTCCAGGATCGCCTGCCTTCCCATTGCAACACCACTTCGCCCCGGGTCAAGGCCGGGCTCGGTACCGTCGCCCGGGTGGTTACCAGCGGCGAAGAAATTTATCGCGACAAGCTTTCGTACGCGGATGCGCTCGATCGCATCGAGCGCCTCTACAAACCCTATCATGCGGAACTCGCCCGGCTGATCGCTGAAACTCGCCGGCGTTTCGGCGGTTGCGTGCTGATCGATTGCCATTCGATGCCGTCGATCGGCGGACCGATGGATCAGGATCCCGGTTTGCGCCGCGTCGACATGGTACTCGGCGACGCACACGGCACATCATGTGCACCGGCGGTGACG
>VGZQ01000110.1 GCA_016872535.1 Rhodospirillales bacterium
TCGCATTTGCGCGACCGGCGGCCCGCCCGGCGGCGCGGCCGTGCGGCCGAGCATCAGGCTTGCGCTCGGCGAGCCGCCGACGCCGGCCGCGGGCGGTTCGGCGGCTAAAGCGGCGGTCGAAGGACGCCCTTCGATCTGGGCCAGACCGGCGTTGGCGAGATCGGAAATCGGCTTCGGCGATTCGGACAACGAGACGAGCCGATCGGAATCGCGCGGTCGGAGCGCGAGAACGGACTCGTACATTTCGCGCGCCTTGGTGGTCTGGCCGGTCTGCTGATACAGCATGCCCGCGCCGAGCAGCGCGTGCGGATCTTTCGGATTGATCTTCAGCGCCTTCTGGAAATAATTGTCGGCGGCAACGTGGTTGCCCTTGGCCAGTTCGGCCAAGCCGAGTTCGGCGAGATCGTTCTCGCCGCTCGTCTGCAACGGGCTCATGGACCAGAAAGAGGGACTGAACAGGCTACCCTCCTGCGAGCCGCCGCACCCCGCGAGCGCCAGCGCCCCCGCAAGCGCCAACGGCAATGCTACCGCGCCCGCCTTCCTCGCCTGCGTATCCTGTCGGATCATCGCCACCCTTCGCCGGAACCGCCGCAAGCCCGGCGGAAACACGCCACCATGCTAACCGAAAAGCCGCGAATCGCCAACTTTTCGAGGCAAACGGGCGCGCTGCGGCGCTCGCGCGCGAAGGCGAATCGATTCGCCCGCGGCGACAAGCCGATTCGCCGCTCAACGAAACTCGGGAATCGCGTGGCCGTGGTCCAACGGACCGTGACCGTGCCCCAGGCCCGGCGCCCGCTCGATCGCCTTGTAGACGTACCGGCGCGCGCGGATCACCGCCTGGCGGAGGCTCATCCCCTGGGCGATGCCGGTCGCGACCGCGGACGCCAGCGTGCAGCCGGTGCCGTGGGTGTGCGGGGTTTCGATGCGCGGGCTGCGGAACACTTCGAAAATCTTGTCGTCGTGCAAAAGGAAATCGGCCACGGTCTCGCCTTCCAGGTGCCCGCCGGTCATCAGGATCGCCTTCGGCCCCAGCGTCGCGATCATGCGCGCGGCGTGGGCGGCGTCGTTCTCGTCGCGAATCGTCATGCCGGTGAGCGCCTCAGCCTCCGGCACGTTCGGGGTGACGACGGTGGCGAGCGGCACGATGGTGTGACGCATGGCGACCGTCGCCTCGGGCGCCAGCAGCGCATGCCCGCCCTTCGCCACCATCACCGGATCGACCACCACCGGCACGTCCGGCGCGTAATCGCGCAACGCGCCCGCCACCGCCGCGATGGTGTCGGCGCGGTGCAGCATTCCGGTCTTGACGCAATCGGCGCCGATGTCGGTCAGCACCAGGCGCATCTGCTCGGCGACGAAATCGGCGGGTACGTCGTGGATGCCGAACACGCCGGTGGTGTTCTGGGCGGTGAGCGCGGTGATCGCGGTCATGGCGTAACCGCCGAGCGCGGTCACGGTCTTGATGTCGGCCTGGATGCCGGCGCCGCCGCCGGAATCGGAACCGGCGACGATCAGAACCCGCCCCTTCATGGCCTTTCTTTCATCGCGGCGCGCCGGCGCGGGCGCCCGCCGCTTCCAGCGCGCCGACGATCTCCTCGACCACGGCGGCGACCACGGATTCCTCGTCGCCTTCGGCCATGACCCGGATCACCGGTTCGGTGCCCGAAGGCCGGATCAGCAGCCGCCCCTTGCCCGCAAGCCGGTCCTCGCCCGCGGCAATGGCGGTCTTGACGCGCGCGTCGGCGAGCGGCGCGGCGCCGTTGACCCGCGCGTTGCGCAGAACCTGCGGCAGCGGCGCGAATACCCGGCACACCTCGCTGGTCGGCCGGTTCGCTTCCACCAGCACGGCGAGAACCTGGAGAGCGGCGATCAGCCCGTCGCCGGTGGTGCCGTAATCGCCGAGAATGATGTGGCCCGACTGTTCGCCGCCGACGTTGTAGCCGCGCGCGCGCATGTGCTCGACCACGTAGCGGTCGCCGACCGAGGTGCGGGCGAGCGCGAGGCCGAGGCCGGCGAGATGCCGCTCCAATCCGAGGTTGGACATCACGGTCGCCACCAGGCCGCCGCCGCGCAGTTGCCCGCGCCGGTGCCAGTCGGCGGCGATCAAGGCCATCACCTGATCGCCGTCGACGATCGCCCCCTTTTCGTCGGCGATGATCACCCGGTCGGCGTCGCCGTCGAGGGCGAGGCCGAAATGGGCGCCGTGGGCGACCACCTGCTCGCGCATGTATTCGGTCGCGGTCGAGCCGCACTTGCGGTTGATGTTGAACCCGTCCGGCGCGACGGCGAGCGGGACGGTGTCGGCACCCAGTTCCCACAGCACCTCGGGCGCGACCTTGTAGGCGGCGCCGTTGGCGCAATCGACCACGATCTTGAGGCCGTCGAGGCGCAGGCCCTTGGGGAACGTCTGCTTGACGAATTCGGTATAGCGCCCCTGCGCATCGTCGAGGCGCTTGGCGCGTCCGAGTTCCGCCGCCGTGGCCAGATCGGCCGACAGGTCCGAGGCGACGTCGCGTTCAATCGCCGCTTCCATGTCGTCGGACAGCTTGTAGCCGTCCGGGCCGAACAGCTTGATGCCGTTGTCCTGATAGGGATTGTGGGACGCCGACAGCATGACGCCGAGATCGGCGCGCAAGGAGCGCGTCAGCATCGCCACCGCCGGGGTCGGCATCGGCCCGACCAGGATCACGTCCATCCCCATGGAGATGAACCCGGCGGTCAGCGCGGGTTCGAGCAGGTAGCCCGAAAGCCGCGTGTCCTTGCCGATCACCACCCGGTGGCGGTGATTGCCGCGGCGAAACCGTTTGGCCGCCGCCTGGCCGACGCGAAGCGCGGTTTCGGCGGTCATCGGCTCGGCGTTGGCCTGGCCGCGGATGCCGTCGGTGCCGAAAAGCTTGCGGGTCATGGTTGGGGATCGACTCCCGGCTATCGTTTACAACAGACGCCGCGCCCGCGCCTCATTTTTCTTGTCTTGGGCGTTAACCTTGAAAAACGGCGCCCCACACCGCCAGCGCCTGGCGGGTTTCGGCCACGTCGTGGACGCGGAGAATGTCGGCGCCGCGCGCGACGCCGGCCAGGGCGGCGGCGAGCGAGCCCGCGAGGCGCCCCTTGGGCGGCTCGTTCCGGCTCAACTTGGCAATGAAGCTCTTGCGCGAAACGCCGAGCACCACCGGATGGCCGAGCGCCTTCACGCGATCCAGGTTGGCGATCAGGCGGGCGTTGTGGGCGACCGTCTTGCCGAAGCCAATACCCGGATCGACCGCGATGCGCGCGCGCGCAATCCCGGCCCGGACGCAAGCCTCGATCCGGGCGCGCAGGTAGTCCGCGACTTCCCCCACCACGTCGTCATAGCGCGGATCGTCCTGCATGGTGCGCGGATCGCCCTTCATGTGCATCAGGATCACGTGTGCGCCGCTTCGCGCCGCCGCTTCGAGCGCGCCCGGCTCGGAGAGCGCCGCCACGTCGTTGATGATGCGGGCGCCGGCCTCGGCCGCCTCCGTCATCACCGCCGCGTGGCGCGTGTCGGCGGATACCAGCGCACCTTCGGCGGCGAGCGCGCGGATCACCGGCACGATCCGGGCGGCTTCTTCCCTCGGCTCGACCGGCCGGGCGCCGGGACGGGTCGATTCGCCGCCGACGTCAATCATGTCCGCCCCGGCCGCGATCAACTCGCGCCCGCGCGCGATCGCGAGGTCCGTGTCGGCGGTTTCGCCGCCGTCGGAAAAGCTGTCGGGCGTGACGTTGACGACGCCCATCACCCTCGGCCGGTCGAGGGCGAGACCGGCGAACGCGCGCGGTGCGTCGGGCGAGCTCAGGGTTCGGTTTGGGGTTCGGGGCCGATCGGACGGCGCGTCGGTCCCTTGCCCCCGGTCGAGGGCACCGAGGCCTTGCGCCCCGCGCCGCGATCGGCGGCAGGCGGCGGCTCGTCCGGCTTGACGATGGTTTCGCCGCGCAGAACCGCCTGGACTTCCTCGCCCGAGAGGGATTCGTGCTCGAGCAGCGCCTCGGCGAGGGTGTCGAGGTCCTTACGGCGCTCGCTCAATATCTTGCGCGCCTTGGTTTCGGCCTCGTCGATCAGGCGGCGCACTTCGTCGTCGATGATCTTGGCGGTCGCGTCCGACACGTTCTTGCGCTGCGCGACCGAATGGCCGAGGAAGATTTCTTCCTCGTCCGAGGCGTAACGCAGCCGCCCCAGCTTGTCGCTGAAGCCGAACTCGGTCACCATCCGCCGCGCGATCGCCGTCGCCTGCTGGATGTCGTTGGACGCGCCGGTGGTGATGTTTTCCGGGCCGAACACCAGTTCCTCGGCGATGCGCCCGCCGAACATGATGGCGAGGCGCGATTCGAGTTGCAGCTTGGACAAGCTGTACTGGTCGCGCTCCGGCAGCGACATGGTGACGCCGAGCGCGCGCCCGCGCGGAATGATGGTAACCTTGTGCAGCGGGTCGGTCTTGGGAAGGTTGAGCGTGACCAGCGCGTGACCGGCCTCGTGGAAGGCGGTCAACTTCTTCTCCTCGTCGGTCATGACCATGGAGCGCCGCTCGGCGCCCATCAGGACCTTGTCCTTGGCCGCTTCCATCTCGTCCATGGTCACGACCCGGCGGCCGCGCCGGGCGGCGAGCAAGGCGGCCTCGTTGACCAGGTTGGCGAGGTCGGCGCCGGAAAAGCCGGGCGTGCCGCGGGCGATGACCTTGGGGTCCATGTCGGGCGCGGTCGGCACTTTGCGCAGGTGCACCTTGAGGATCTTTTCGCGCCCGAGAATGTCCGGGTTGGGCACCACCACCTGGCGGTCGAAGCGGCCCGGACGAAGCAGCGCGGGGTCGAGCACGTCGGGACGGTTGGTGGCCGCGATCAGGATCACGCCTTCGTTGGACTCGAAGCCGTCCATCTCGACCAGCAGCTGGTTGAGAGTCTGTTCGCGTTCGTCGTTGCCGCCGCCGAGGCCGGCGCCGCGATGGCGGCCGACCGCGTCGATTTCGTCGATGAAGATGATGCAGGGCGCGTTCTTCTTGCCCTGCTCGAACATGTCGCGCACGCGGCTGGCGCCGACGCCGACGAACATCTCGACGAAGTCGGAGCCGGAAATGGTGAAGAACGGCACGTTGGCCTCGCCCGCGATCGCGCGCGCGAGCAAAGTCTTGCCGGTGCCCGGCGGGCCGACCAGGAGGACGCCCTTCGGAATCTTGCCGCCGAGCCGCTGGAACTTGTGCGGGTCGCGCAGGAATTCCACCACTTCCTCCAGTTCCTGCTTGGCTTCGTCGATGCCGGCGACGTCGTTGAACGTGACCCGGCCGGTCTTTTCGGTGAGCAGCCGGGCGCGCGACTTGCCGAAACCCATGGCCTTGCCGCCGCCCGCCTGCATCTGGCGCATGAAAAAGATCCAGACGCCGATCAACAGCAGCATCGGGAACCAGGACATCAGCAGGCCCCACAGCGAGGGCGCCTCCTCGGACGCCGGCATCGCGCTGATGCGCACGCCCTGCTTGTGCAGGCGCTGGACCAGGCCGGGGTCGTCGGGCGCGTAGGTGGCGAAGCTGCGCCCGTCGCGGTAATGGCCGCTGATGGTGTTGCCCTGGATGACGACGTCGCGCACCTCGTTCGATTCGACCGAGGCGAGGAAATCGGAAAACGCGACCGGGGTATGCGGCCCGCGCGTGTAGGACGATCCGCCCTGGAAAAGGTTGAACAGCGCGAAGACGAGAAGCGCGATGACCACCCAAAGGGCGAGGTTACGGCCGAAGTTCACGAAACGTATGTCCTTTCTGAGGTCTTTTTCCGGGGAGCGGCGGGCGCCTCGGCGATACCCGAGTTCATCGGTTACTTATTTAATATCGTCCACCGCTCAGGCAACTGGCGCAACAAAAAAACCAGGGTCGGCGAGCGGCCGGCAGGGCCGGAAAACGGCCTCCGCCGCGATTAACCACGCCGGCGCGTCCGGTCGGGTGTAGCCGAGGTGCGGGATCCGCGCCAGGCCCCGGGCGTCCCGCAACGCGGGCAGCGCGACATGAACCGGACGCGGAATAGGGCTATCGCGCAAGGAAGGATCGAGGCGCACCGCTTCGCGCCAGCCGTCTTCGCCGAGCGGCGCAAGGGTCAAGGGCGCAACCGCCGGAACCGATACATCGAACCGCCCGTCCCAACCGCGTCGAAGGGAGTTTGTCACGGGCTCGGGCGCCGGCAACCCCCGCGCCTCGCGCCGGATCAGCAATTCGCAATCCCCGGAAACCGCGCGCGCCTCGACCACGCAACCCGCGAGCGCGGCGATATTGCCGGGCCGCCGCCCGCGGTCGGCGAGCGCGGCAAGGACCCGCCGTACCTTGTCGAACGCGGGCGGATGCGCCCGGCCGCCGACGGCGGCGAGGGTTCGGGCGAGCGCGCGGGTCGCGATCTCGACCGGCGCGGCAAGCAATTCGTCGAGAGACAACATCGCGTATCCGGCGGGCTGCAGCGCGACGGCACGGGCAAGCAACGCGGCGGTCGCCGCCTCGAGCGCGACGCGGGCTTCGGCGAAACGCTCCGCGGCCTCGGCCAATGTCGCGGCCGTAATTCCCTCCCTCGCCAGGCCGGACATGCCGGCGCGCACGCGGACGCGGGCAAACCGCGGATCGCGATTGGACGGGTCCTCGATCCAGTCCTGGCCGAGGGCGACGAGATAATCTTCGATTTGGGCGCGCGGAACTCCGAGCAACGGGCGCAACATCCGCGCCGCCGGTCCTTCGACCACGGCCGACATGCCGGCAAGCCCGTCGGGCCCGCTCCCGCCCGCGAGCCGCAACAACAATGTCTCCGCCTGATCCTCGCGCTGGTGGGCGAGCAGGAGATGCAGCACGCCCGCGCCCCGACACCAATCGCCGAGCAGGGCGTGACGGGCGGCGCGGGCGCGGGCCTGAATGGCCGTGACCGGTTTCGCGCCGGTCCATTCCAGCACCCGGTGCGCGATGCCGCGCGCCGCGAGCCAGTCGCCGACTTGCGCCGCTTCCGCGCGCGAGCCGAGCCGCAAGCCGTGATTGACGGTGAGCGCGGTCACGCGGCCGCCGTGTTCGCGGGCCCAGCGGTCGGCGAGCAGCGCCAGCGCGAGACTGTCGGCGCCGCCCGACACCGCGACCGCAAGATGCGGGTTCGCCTCGAACGGAGCGAACTCGGCCATCGCCCGATGGAAGGCGCCCTCGATCGCGCGAAGGTCGGTCATGGCACGATCACTTGCGGAACTTTATTTGCAGGAGAGGCGCTTGCGTTCCCGCTCGAGGGTGGTCTTGATCGCCGCCGGCGCGTCGGGGAACTTCTTGCGCAACTCGCCGAAGGTGATGCACGCCTGCTGGCCGCGATCGAGGGTGGCGAGCGACATGCCGAGCTTCAGGAGCGTGTCCGGCGCCTTCTGGCCCTTGGGGTCGAGCTTGTAGTTCTCGGCGAACACCTCGGCCGCCTTGAGATGGTTGCCGCGCACGTAATAGGTCTCGCCCAGCCAATAGCGCGCGTTCCCGGCCAACGGATCGTCGGGATGGTTCTTGATGAATTCGGCGAGCGCGAGTTCCGCCTGATCGTAGTTGGCCTGCCGAAGAAGTCCGAAGGCATGGGCGTACTGGTCCTTGGCCGGGCCCGGCGGCAAGACGCTGGCCGGGGCGGCCGGTCCGGTGCCCGGCAGCGCCGGGGGACGGGCCTGGGCGGCCGCGCCGGGCGCG
>VGZQ01000111.1 GCA_016872535.1 Rhodospirillales bacterium
GCCGCGGTGCTCGGCTGCGAAGGCAAGTGGGCGATCCACCCGACGCAGATCGATCTCGCCAACACCCTGTTCAGCCCGAGCGAGGCGGAAGTAACCAAAGCACGCCGCGTGATCGAGGCGATGGAGAAAGCGCAGAAGGAAGGCAAGGGCGCGGTGACGCTGGACGGCCGCCTGATCGACATCGCATCCATCCGCCAAGCCGAAGTACTGGTGCGCAAGGCGGAGCAGGTGGCGAAAGCCAAGAAATAAATTAACGTCCGGCGGTCCTCAGGTCGGTGGATTGTCGCGAATCAAATTGAGGCGCCGGAACGCCCAATAAAGCCCGGCGAAGACGGCGACCATCACCGCCAGCACACCCGCGAACCCGTAAGGGCTGTGCCCGCCCGGGATGCCGCCGACGTTCATTCCGAGCAAGCCGGTGATGAACGTGAGCGGCATGAACATGGCCGTGACCACGGCGAGAATGTACATGGTGCGCTGCAACTGCTGGCGGCTGCGGCTGGCGAGCTGATCCTGGGCGATCTGGGCGCGTTCGCGGGTGGCATCGAGGTCTTCAAGGTGGCGGGAGGCTTGTTCGCGCACCTCGCGCAGTTGGGTCCGCTCCGCTTCGCCGAGCCACGGCGCGCGTTCGATCAGGAGATGCGCGATCGCGTCGCGTTGCGGGCCCATGTGGCGCCGCATCTGGATCGCCTGACGCCGCACGCTGGCGAGGTCGTTCGCGAGTTCCGTGTCCTTCGCTTCGGGGAGGTAAGCCTCGACCAGATCGAGCGTGTCCTCCAATTCATCGATCGCCGGCGCGATGCTGTCGGTCAGATGTTCGGCGAGGGCGACCAGAAGTGCCGCGCTGGTGTGAGGGCCGTCGTTACGTTCGAGCGCGCGCCGCACCATATCGGCCGACGTGAGCGGCCAGCGCCGACCGGAAACGATGCGTGCTTCGTTCAACCACATGCGCAGCGACACCAGCTGGTTGGGTTCGGGCCCAGGGATGTGCGTGATGCCGCGCAGGATAACGAGGAGTCCGTCGCGCATCGCGACGCTGCGCGGGCGGGTTTCCGATTCGGTCAGCGCCGCGGCGACCAATTCGCCGAGACCGGGCTCGCCTTCGATCCAGCTTCGGCTTTCGGGGTTGTCGATGTCGAGGTGAACCCAAAGTACGCCTTGTTCGGGAGTCCAGGCTTCGATCTCGGGCCAGCCTACGGCGCGGGCGCCGCCCCGGCCGTCGAGGATATGGGCGTGCGCGAGGGCGTCGTCTTTGCTCATGGAACGGCTCCTGGGCGCGCGCGGCCTCGGGTTCGGCGAACGCCTTGAGTTTGCACCGCTTTTCCCCATCGCTTCAAGGGCTTCGCCATGCTAGAAGCGGCCCCATGCATTATCTCGACTTCGAAAAGCCGATCGCCGAGATCGAGGGCAAGATCGAGGAGCTTCGGCATCTCTCCGGGCAAAACGGGGTCAACATCCTCGAGGACGTGGCGCGCCTCCAGGGCAAGGTCGAAAAGCAGATCCGCCAGACCTACGCCAAGCTCACGCCTTGGCAGAAGGCCCAGGTTGCCCGCCACCCCGACCGGCCGCATGCGCTCGACTACATCCGCGACTTGATCGACGACTTCACGCCGCTTGCCGGGGATCGGGCATTCGCCGAGGACCGCGCCGTCGTCGGCGGCCTGGGAAGATTTCGCGGCCGGCCCGTGGCGGTGATCGGCCATGAAAAAGGCTCGACCACCGAAGATCGCATCAAGCACAACTTCGGCATGGCCCGGCCCGAGGGCTATCGCAAGGCGCGCCGTCTGATGGAACTGGCGGATCGCTTCGCCCTGCCAGTGATGACGCTGGTCGATACTCCCGGGGCGTATCCCGGCGTCGACGCCGAGGCGCGGGGCCAGTCGGAAGCGATCGCGCGCGCGATCGACGCGTGCCTGTCGATCCGCGTGCCATTGGTCGCGCTGGTCATCGGCGAGGGCGGCTCGGGCGGCGCCATCGCGCTTGCCGCCGGCAATACCGTCATGATGATGGAACATGCGATCTATTCGGTGATCTCGCCCGAAGGCTGCGCCTCGATCCTGTGGCGCGACGGAGATCAGGCGAAGGTTATGGCGGCGGAGGCGTTGCGCCTTACCGCTCAGGATCTGCTCGGGTTCGGCGTGATCGACCGCGTTGTCTCCGAGCCGCTTGGCGGCGCGCACCGCGATCCCAAGGCAGCGATCGCCGCCGCTGGCGGCGCGATCGCCGAGGCGCTCGACGCCCTCTGTACCCTCGATGGCGAATCTTTGCGGACGCGCCGTCGCGAGAAGTTCCTCGAGATCGGGCGGAAAGGAATCGCCTGACCACCACATGGTTCCCTTCGTCGATCTGCTCGCACAATATCATTCCCTCAAATCCGAGATCGACCGCGCCATGGCCGACGTCATCGGCCAGTCGACCTATATTCGCGGGCCAGCCCTGGCAGTGTTCGAGCGGGAATTCGCTGCCGTCGTCGGCGCTAGGCACGCGATCGGCGTCGCTTCGGGCACCGATGCCCTCAATCTCGCCGTCCGTGTCCTCGGCCTCGGCCCCGGCGACGAGGCGATTACGGTTCCGAATACGTGGATTTCGACGGTTTTCGCCATTTCACACGTCGGCGCGCGGCCGGTATTCGTCGATATCGACCCGGCGACCGGGCAGATAGATGCCGACAAGTTGGAGCGCGCACTCACGCCCCGAACCAAGGCGGTCCTGGCGGTTCATATGTTCGGCCATCCCGCGCCCATGGACCGGATCATGGCGCTTTGCCGCCCGCGCGGCATTCGCGTGATCGAGGACATCGCCCAGGCACCGCTGGCCGAGGTTGGGGGCCGCAAGGTCGGCTCGTTCGGCGATCTTGCCTGCTACAGTTTCTATCCGAGCAAGAACCTCGGTTGTTACGGCGACGGTGGTGCGGTTACGACCGACGACGATGCGCTTGCCGAGAAGGTTCGGCGCTTGGCCGATTACGGCCAGCGCGAGCGTTATCACCACGAGGCTGTCGGCTGGAACTCGCGGCTTGATACCCTGCAGGCAGCGATTTTGCGGGTCAAACTTCCGCATCTCGCCCGCTGGAACGATGAGCGGCGGGCGCGGGCCCGGCGTTACGGCGATCTGCTCGCCGGATTGCCGGTGCAATTGCCGCGCGAGGCGCCCTGGGCGAAGGCGGTCTATCACCTCTACGTGGTCGAAGTGGATCGGCGCAACGAGTGCTTGGCGTTTCTGCGGACCCGTGGCGTCATGGCCCAGGTGCATTACCCGACGTGCGTTCACCTGCAGCCGTGTTACGCCAACCTCGGTTATCGATCGGGCGATTTCCCCGCCGCCGAGGCGGCCAAGGACCGCATCCTGTCGCTGCCCATGTATCCGGAGCTGACCGAAGATCAGATGAAGACCGTCGCCGACGCCCTAGCGGCGTTCGTCGGGCAAGGCTAGTGTCGGGGAACCGAGGGTATCGCTCGTGAGCGCCACGCCCACTTTCCGTGATGTCGGCATCGTCGATGTCGAATTTGGCCGCAACGTCACCGTGGTCCGTCCCGCCAATCTGTACGGTTGCCGGATTGGAGACGACTGCTTCATCGGCCCGTTCGTCGAAATCCAGAAAGGAGCTGTCATCGGCGCGCGTACCCGCGTGCAATCGCACGCGTTTGTGTGCGATCTGGTTACGGTGGGCGAGGATTGCTTCATCGGCCACGGCGTCATGTTCATCAACGATTGGTTCCGCACCGGCCGCCCGGCGCGTAATCGCCCCGACCTGTGGGTGCCGACGGTGATCGGCAACCGTGTCAGCATCGGTTCTAACGCGACTGTGCTGCCGGTTACGATTTGCGACGACGTTGCCATCGGTGCCGGTTCGGTGGTGGCTAACGACATCGATAAGCCCGGCATTTACCTCGGCAGTCCGGCGCGCTACGTCCGCCCGTTCGATCCCGAGCCGCCGCAAAAGGATTGAGAATGGCCAAGCCGCTGACGCGCCTGTTGCGCAAGCTGTGCAACGCCATGGGCTACGATCTGTTGCGCCTGCAGAAGACGCGCATTCATCCCGAAGCGATCAGTGGACTGGGGCGCGGTGGCGGGTTGGACGCGTTCGAGGCGGTGGCACCGCGCGAGGTCCGGCAACTCGATATCTACTTGCGCAGTTGCGCGCGCGTTGAGGTATTCGCCCAGGCGCGCGGGCGCTTCATCGGCGTTCCCAAGTGCGAAGTGGTAGTACGCTGCCTCAATTCGCTGGTCCGTTCGATCGCCTATGCCAAGACGATCGGTCTGGAAACGCCAATCCTTCTGACGGTGATTGACGATCATTCGTCCAAGGACTGCGTCGAGCGTATCAAGGCGGTGCTGGCGACGGCGCCGTGCCCAACCCAGTTCCGTCCCTTGGAAGGTACCGGCGTCGGCGCGTCGCTGACGGAGATGTATCGGCTGGCGCGGGAAGAAGCCAAAGATCTGATATACTTTACCGCCGATGACTTTTTGCACGAGGATCGCGCGATCCTCGAGTTGGTGCAAAGCTATGGGCGCTTGGCCTCCGTGCTCAAGTGCGACCCGGTCCTGTTCATTTCCGATTATCCCGACCGCTACAAGCACGTCTATCCGACCCATATCCTGCTCGGCAGTCACCGGCATTGGCGCAGCGTGCATGCCACCAACGGTGCCGACACCATCAGCCGGGATATTCTTTTGAAATATTGGAATCTCTACGAGGCATTCGGGCGCTACGGCATTGACCCCGCGGTGACCGAAGAAAACACTATCGATAAAATCTACAACGACGTGCCGTGCTATTCGCCATTGCCGAGCCTCGCCGTGCATTTCCAGCACTTCGACACGCTCTCACCCTATTTCGATTGGCAAAAGTGGTGGGACGCGTCGAAAGTTTAATTTGACATGCGGTTGAGATAAGTTAGCGCAGCGCTTGCGCGCGCAAAATTGCCGACCACCCGTTTCGGGTTCAGCAGTAGAACGTAGAGCAGGGTTTTCAATCCGTACCGGAGGAGATGCGCGCGTGCCTCGGCTCGCGCTCGCGTGGCCTCACCATGCTTGCCCATAACGTAGAAGTGCCCCCACGTCATGTGCCAGTCCTTGCGCCAGCGTACGCGCCTATCCATCCGGCTGGAACGGCCACCGAGGTGCGTGACGCGGGCATCCGGCAGGACGATCATCGCACGACTGGCTCGGCTCATGCGCAGGCACAGATCGACGTCTTCGCCGTACATGAAGATGGCTGGATCAAACCCGCCGACGTGGCGCCAGGCGTTCATGGCGCAGAGCCACGCCGCTGCCGTGACAAACCAGGTGCAGAATGGGCCAGCCGGGATATCACCCGCTGGGCGGTGGGTACGCTCATTCGGTCCCATGACGGGCAGGGAATGCCGGCCTTTGCTGTCCGTCAGCAACGGTGCAACGATCCCGGCGTCGGGAAATTCGCCGGTAGCGTGCAAGAGCAAATCAAGTGCGGCGGCGTTGCATGTGGTATCCGGGTTCAGCAGCAGCGCGTATGGCGTCGCGACGGATTCGAAACCGCGGTTGGCGGCGCGGCCGAAGCCTTCGTTCCGATCATTGCGCAGGAGCAGTGCATCGGAGCGCGTTCGCCGCACCACGGCGCAGGTATCGTCGTTGCTCGCATTATCGATGACGACGCAGGGAATCGCCGGCAGGGAGGTAAGACAAGGTTCGATCACCTCGGCCGAGTTATAGGTGACAATGATCGCGGTGACGTCGCGCGATATATCGGGAATCGGCCGTAGCCTTGCTGCGTCCACCATGCCGTCGGCCATTTCCGGGCTTTTGCTTCGGGGGCTCTTATCATACATTCCGCTTCGCCCGCAACGCAGAGCCTATAACGCAGGGGAGAAGGGCCGATGAAACGCGTGCTGTACGCGCAGGCGGTCTACGGTCCAGACGAAATCGACGCGGTTCTCGAGGTGTTGCGGAACCGCCCCCTGGCGCTGATGACTGGCCCTTCGGTCACGGCCTTCGAAGAACGGGTCGCGTCCCTGTTCGGCAAGTCGTACGGCCTGATGGTTAATTCAGGATCATCGGCTAATGGCCTTGCCGTCGCCGCACTTGATCTGCCCGCCGGATCCGAAGTTGTTACTCCCGCGCTGACTTTTTCCACCACCGTCGCGCCGTTGGTGCAACAGGGTCTCGTGCCGACATTTGTCGATGTGGAACCCGATACGTTCAACATCGACGCGACGGCAGTCGAGGCGATGATAGGGCCGAAGACGCGGGCATTGATGGTACCGAATTTGATCGGAAACCTTCCCGATTGGCCGGCATTGCGCGCAATTGCCGATCGCCATGCCCTCAAGGTTATCGAAGATTCGGCCGACACGGTCGGCTATCGCCTTGGCAATGCGCTACCGGGCGCCTATTCCGACGTAGCAACTACCAGTTTTTATGCGTCGCATGTGATTACCGCCGCCGGATTTGGCGGGATGACGATGTTTAACGACGAAGCGCTGGCGCGACGAGGAATACTGCTGCGCGGATGGGGGCGCAGTTCTAGCCTGAGCAGGGAGTCCGAAGCGATCGAAGATCGCTTCGGCGCGATCGTGGACGGGATTCCCTATGATTCAAAATTTGTATTCGAGGGTATTGGCTACAACTTTCTGCCATCCGAGATCGGCGCCGCTTTCGGCCTCGTGCAGCTCGATCGGCTGGAGAGCTACATCGACATCCGAATCCGCAACTTCAAGAAATTGCTGGATTTTTTCCGCGCCTACGAGAAGTGGTTCGTGTTGCCGCGCCAGCGCCCCGCAACGCGTACCGCGTGGCTCGCATTTCCCTTTATTGTGCGCGACGAGGCACCGTTCAAGCGCCGAGAGCTGCAAATCCATTTCGAAGCGCACGGTATCCAGACACGAACCGTCTTCACGGGCAACATTTTGCGCCAGCCCGGCTTTCGCGATATCGCGCGCCGGGAAAGTCCGCGGGGTTACCCCAATGCCGACCGGGTAATGCGCGGCGGGCTTCTGATCGGGTGTCATCACGGCCTGGATGAGGCCGCGATCACCCATATGTGTAACACGTTCCGCGAGTTCGCGCGGAGATACTGATTCGGGGCGAATTTTGGAATTGACGCTATGAACCGCGTTTTGATGACGGGTGCTGCTGGATACGTCGGGCATCGGCTCGCTCGTCGACTCGCGGGCGATGGCATCGCGGTCACCGCCCTGCTGAGGCCTAGTTCGGATCGATCGCGCTTGGCGAAAGTGCCGGGTTTGACCGTGCGGGAACATGACGGAGACTTGGACGCGCTGGTCGCGATCCTCGCCGACGCGAAGCCGGAAGCAGTTTTCCATTTGGCCGGCAAATACGTGCGCGAACACGCGCGCGCCGATGTCGCAGGGCTGATGCGTGACAACATATTGTTCGGCGTCGAACTTCTGGAGGCGATGCGCGCTGCCGGTATGAATCGCTTGGTGCACGCCGCCACGTATTTTCAGCACATGGACGGTTCCGCTTATCGGCCGCTCAATCTGTATGCTGCGACCAAGCAAGCGTTTGAGGACATGCTCTCCTATTACGTCGCCGTGCACGGTTTTTCTGCC
>VGZQ01000112.1 GCA_016872535.1 Rhodospirillales bacterium
CTCGGCGAGGATGGTCTCGATGTCCCACTCGATATGGCTGAGCGGGCTGTGTTCCCGCCCCGCGCCCAGATACCATGGACCGCAGTCGATCGATCCCGCATCGACCGCGATCGCATCCGGTTTGGCTTCGGCAACCACAGCCGCGAACGTCGCACGATCGATGCCCCGGTTGCCGATACAGCCGGTCGGGGTGACGATGGTGATCGCCGTGGCGTCACTCATAGTCCAGCACCGCGCGAACGAGGCGCGCCAAGGGCTCTTCCTGATTCATGCCATAGCAATCGGAATCCCCCGGATGGCCCGCCGGTTGATCCCGGACCAGCGAAACCTTGAAGGCGTTCAGCGCTTCGATCGTTTCAGTCGAGATCACGTCGGTGACCGGCCGACCATAGGCGCGGGCCACATCATCGGGGCGCACGCGGGCGGCGAACGCGCGAAAATCCGCCGGATCGCGAAACACCACGTCGAAGGTCAAGGCATACGGCCCGGCGTTCTTGCTGCGCAGAACCTTGATCCGGTCCGGCGGCGCGGGCGGGTGCGTCGGCATCGCGAGCCCCTCAGAACCCGGTTTCGGCGAGGCGCAGGATTCCGGCGACATCGCGCCCGGCCAATCCGAGTTTTTCGAGCGTGTGCCCCTCGGCGAAGAAGTCGCGATCGTAGAGTGCCGACGTGATGCGGATCAGGCTTTCTGTGACCGGCATGGCGATGCCGGCCGCCTGGCCGAGCGCATGATAAAAGACCAGCGCGTAGGGCACGTCCTCGAGAATGAACCGATGGTTCATTTCCTGCGGTCCGATCGGCCCCTTCAGTTTTTCGGCCACCGCCCGGAAAATCTGATTAAGGTCGTCGCCGCCCACCCCGAACGATTGGCGGAAGTACTG
Organism: Rhodospirillales bacterium; assembly: GCA_016872535.1. Lineage (NCBI taxonomy): Bacteria > Pseudomonadati > Pseudomonadota > Alphaproteobacteria > Rhodospirillales > Rhodospirillales bacterium. The sequence goes on from VGZQ01000112.1 coordinate 882, forward strand.
ATCGACCGGAATTTCGGTCGTGCCGTAGCGGCGCACGACCGCGAGCCGTTCATCATCCACCAGCTTGACGAAACGAGCGACGCCGGGAGTGATGTTATCCCAGATGATCCAGTTTTCCTTTTTCTCGGCACGGCTCAGGTTACAGAGCAGCGGCGCGACGTGATAGACCGGATTGTGATTGTTGAGCGAGATGGCGAGCGCATTCGGCTCGACCCGGAAGCGTTCACCAAACAGGGCTTCGAGCCGCCGCTTGGCCGCTTCGCCGCGCGCCGCCGGAATCGTCGCCAGGTCGATCACATCCTTGATCCGGAGCAGCCGGACCGAGGTCGGCCCGGTCTTGCGCGTGGTGAACAGACTGGTCGAAAGATCGACCACGGTCGGACGGATGTTGCGCGCCTTGAGCATGCGCGACATCAGCAGCGAACTCAGCCCCGTCACCGGATGGATGATCACGTCCTGTTCTTCCTGCAGGTACGGACAAGCGGCCGCCATCAGCGTTTGATGGGCGAACGCGGGCGCGGCGATCATGACCACGGGCGCGCGTTCGACGCATACACGCACGCCCTCCTCGACTATCACCTGCGCCGTACCGGACATGAAGCCCTCGTAGGCGATTTTTCCGCCAGCAGTGGCGAGCGCGCGCCGTTCATCGGCCAGCGCCGACCAGAGATGAACGTCGTGCCCCGTGTTAGCGAGATAACAGGCATTGGCGAGCGCGACGTTGCCCGCGCCGAGTATTGCGATTTTCATGGGGATCCCCGCTCGTCCCAAAAAAGCGACAAAAAACTTACAGCGCTATCTTTTGCAGAACAGGCCCTGTCGACACAACATGCTTATCCAGTTTCAATTCCTGCGGATCGAGGCCTAGGCCTAGGCCAAGAAACTGTGGAAGATGGAGAATCGGCAACATCCCGCTTGCGCCCGATGTTCGGGCTGCGTCGGATTGATACGGATCCAACGACGTATGACACAATGGACATGTGGTGACGATGCAGTCGGCCCGAGCTTGCTCCGCTTCCATCAATCTACGGCCGGAAATCTTCGTCGCGACCTCGTCTTTGGTCATCAGGACATGAAATCCGCAGCACCGGTTCTGGCCCGGATAGGCAACTGGCTTGGCACCGAGAACGCGAATCAACGCGTTAAAAGATGTCGGCGAGTCGGGATCATCGAACCCGAGCGAGCCCTGCGGCCGGAGGATGTGGCAACCATAATAGGGAGCGACGCGCAACCCGCGCAGCGGCCTGACGATCATCCGCGCCAGCGCCCCTTCGCCGATATCGCGCAGCAAGACCCAGAGGAAATGGCGGACATTGGCGGTTCCGCGGTAACGGAGGCCGATTGCGGACAAATGCCGATTGATCGTATTCCGCAAGGAATCCTCGCGGCGCAGCCGTTCGTTGACCTCGATCAGATTGAGACAGCAGGTGGCGCACACGGTGACCACGTCCAACCCCATGTCCTCGGCGAGCGCCAGGGTCCTGGCGTTCAGGGTCAAGAAAAGTTCCTCGTCGACAACCCGTAATTGTCGGGCACCGGTGCATGCGGCAACCTCCAATTCGACGAGGTCGATTCCCATGCGTTTCGCCACCGCCGCCATGGAAACACCAAGCTCCGCGCAGGTGCTTTTCGCCGAGCAGCCGGGATAATAGGCCAACTTCATTTTTTCCGTTCCACAATCTCGATCAGCTTCGCGATCTGAGCCGCGCCCGCGGTATTGGTTGGGCGGATCTGAATCTTACCCTTGCGATACATCGCCCACGCCATCACGGCGTGCCGGAGCGACGCCGCGATTCCCTTAACCCGCCGCATCAGCGTCGGCGGGTGGATATGACCGAAACGCCGCAGGACATCGACGAAAAGACGCAGATGGGCGGTTTCCCGGTCCGACACGGCGACGTGCGCGACGCACCGGCGTTTCAATTTTTCGATCGCATCCTCCAGTACGTTGATTCCGACCGGACAGGCGTTCGAGCACTCATAGCAGGACACGCAGGCGAAAATGTCGCCTTTGAGGGCCAACGCCACCCGGTCCCCTTCGTCCTTCGGATGGAACGCGACTTTTGCTAACTGCACGAACGATGCCGGTCCGGCAAATCGGCGGTGGCCGGCATCGGCGAGCACCGGACACGCGGCGGTACACACATAACACTCGATGCACGTCATCAGCGGAAAAGCATCCGCGACCTCCGCGTGCGTCAAGGCCTCCGGAAACGCGGAGTAAGGCTGCTTGCGTTCCAGGCAAGGCTGCAAATCGAGTGTCGTCTCCTCGACGGCGTTTCGATCGACGACTAGATCGCGAATTACCGTCATGTTGGCGAGCGGTTCGATCACCATCGACGGCGAGGCCTTCTCCCAGCACGCCAGCACCGGCTTGCCGTTGACGGTGACGCCGCACATCCCGCACCGCTTGATGCCGCAGAACCAGCGGTAGCCAACCCCGACCCCGCAATTCTCTGCCACGTAATCTAGCACATCGAGAACGCGCATTTCGGGCTCGAACGGAACCGCGAACGTTTCGTAACGCGGCGCCGGATCCGATGCCGGATCGTAGCGATAGATCTTGGCGGTAACCTGTTCGGCGTTGACGGGCATCGGCAGGGCTAGTAATCCGCGGAAAGAAAGTCTTCGCGCTCGGCCTTGGGCTTGATGTAGGCCAAGTGAACGGGAACGTGCTCGATCTTGGCGCCATGATCGGCGCGCCTAATCACCGTATGCTTTAACCAATCCTTGTTGTCGACATACGGGTGATCTTCGCGAAAAAACGGCCCGCGGCTCTCTCGCCGGGCCAGCGCGGACAGAATGATCGCTTCGCAAATATCGATCATGTCCTCGACATCGAGCGCATCGACCCAGTCGTAATTCCACGTTCGGGTGATGCTCGCGAGGCCCATGACCGGCACCATCCGCTCCCGGATTTCGGCGAGTTCGGCCAACGCCGCGCACATCCCTGCCTCGTTCTTGACGTATCCCATCTTTTCCCACATCACCTGACGAATGCGCCTCTTCACCTCGATCGGCCGAACGCCCGATGGTGGTAGGGTTTTCAATCGCGACAGTACGCGTTGCTCTTCCATCGCGACTTGCGCCTCCTCAACCCCTGGATGCGATTGGGATTTTGATCGGACGCCGGCGTGGCTGGCGGCGACGGAGCCGTCATAACTCACGAACGACAGAGTGCCGACGCCATGGCTCCCGACCCCGCCCGGCGCGTACAAACCGGGCAGGCTCGATTCCATCGTTTCGAGATTGGTGCGGATGCCGCCCTGGGTCATGTGCCACGTGATCCCGCATTCGATCAGGTCCTTGCTGATATCGAATCCAAGATGCTTCAGGGACGGAGCGAGCGAACTGTAGCGGTCCATCACCGACGTATCCATGTGGGTGTAGCCGGCGTAAAAACCGCCGTGCCAGCTAGCCTTGCCGTTCTTGACCTGGCGGTAGAGGTGCTTGAGCTGCAAAGCATACGGCGACATCGCCAGCGGATACATGCCCTGCTCGAAAAACATCTCACGGTCGGAATTGTAAAGCCGAACGGTTTCGGCCGTCGCCGGCATGGGATTGGGATAGATATGCAGGCGCATCATCGATTTCGGGCGCGCGATGTCGGAAGCATGCCACCATTGAACCTCGAGATTTTGCATTTCGATTCCCGCGCGGTAGGCGATCGCGAAACCGTTGGCGCATTGCTCGCGGGTGGCGGTCGAACGGGTGGCGAGATAATTGGAGGGTCCGGTGGCGATAATTACCGCCTTGGAACGAACGACGATGAATTCGCCCCGCACGATGTCGAGGGCCGTGATCCCGACGGCCCGGCCGTCCTTAGTTAAAAGGCCCGTTGCCATCGTTTCCTGCAACATCGGGATGCGCTTTGCCCGGATCTCCTTGCGGAGAATTTCCATCACGAACACGCCCGAAAACCCCTGGCATGGTGCCCAAACGTTGCTGGCCTTGCCTTGATTGGTGACGAACGTGCCCGTGTCGGTCCGCCGAAGGTAAAGCCCCTTGCGCTCGATTTCCGGATAGAACACGGATGCCGTGTAGCGGTTGGCGCGGCGAACATAATCCTGATCGACCAGGTAAAAGCCCGAATATTTTGTCCGCACCTCGAGCCACTTCATTTCCTCTTCGGGCGATTTAGCGGTGACAAGCTGCAGGTTGCCGGCGAAGATCGAGCACCCGCTGCGGCCGAGAAATCCTTTGACGATCAGCAAGACGTTGAGGCCGTCGGCGTGCGCTTGCAGCGCCGCGTGCGCTCCGGCGGCGCCGCCACCGACCACCACGACGTCCGTATCAATGACTTTGGCCATCGACGCCCGGTTTTTCCGAAGAGCGCCGTGATAGAGCGATTATTTCGCGGCGAAAGGCGCGAGGGTGATGACCTCTTTATAGCGCCCGCTGGGATCGTACTCCCGAGCCAGTTCCTCGAACTTCCCGCTGATCATCATGGTTTCGATCGCGGCGTTGAGAAAATCCCGCATTTCGGAATTACCCTTGCGCACCGTCCAGGCCGTCGGCTGAACGTTGTAGGGTTTGTCGCCGAACAAATCCTTGACCGAAGGCTGGGCGGTTGCAAAGCGTCGCGCCGACCATGCGTCGTTGATGCCGACATCGACTCGGCCCGCAGCCGCCTCGACGAAGGGCGCGGTCTGATCGTTGGTGTTTAAGGTCACGATCTGGGCCTTGGGAAAGTTGGTACGCACGTACTGTTGCGCCGCGCCGCCGAGCAGTACCGCGATCTTGATCCCCTCCTTGTTGAAATCGGCGAGCGAACTGAAGCGAGTCTCGTCCTTGCGCACGACGGCGCTGTAGCCGAAGTAAAGAATCGGGCGCGTGAAATCCACCACCGCCGCCCGCTTGATCGTCACCAGCGTGCTGGCGATGCACAGGTCGATCTGCTTCGTCTGCAATGCCGAGATGAATGTCGAAAAATTCAACTCCACGAATTCGGGTTCGACATCGACTTCCTTAAAGATGTAGCGGATCGCATCGATAAAATATCCTTCGAGCTTGCCCGACGTCGGGTTCTTCATCATGTGTGGCGGCGAGGCGATCCAGCCGACTTTAACCTTCTTCTCCCGGAGAATGCGATCCAACTCTCCCTGCGCGCTCGCTGTTGGAACGGTTGCCAGCAGCACGCCGAAAAGAGCGACGCATGCCACAACACTTCGCGCAACTTGGCGCAAAACACGACCCATAATACTCATATCCGCCTCCTGTCTTCCCCAACACGGATACGCAGCATTATAATGCTGCGGGCAGCGTTTTCAACGCATCGGCCCTACTATGTCGGCGCCGAGCCAACGCGATGAGAATGCGCCCATTCAATGGGAGACGGCGCTGACCCGCCGCAGGAAGTCAGCGGTCCGCGGTTGTTTCGGTTTGTGGAAAATGTCCTCGGGCGTCCCCGCCTCGACCACAAGCCCACCGTCGATGAACACGATCCGGCGCGAGATCTCGCGGATGAAAGCCATTTCATGCGTGGCGATCAACATCGTCATCCCGTCGCGGGCGAGCGTGCGCATCACGTCCAGCACTTCGCCGACCAACTCGGGATCTAGCGACGATGTCGGTTCGTCGAAAAGCATGGCCTTGGGCTTCATCGCCAACGCCCGGGCGATCGCCGCCCGTTGCTGTTGCCCGCCCGACAGGGTGCGCGGATAGGCGTCGGCCTTGTCGGACAGCCCGACCCGTTCCAGCAGCGTCATGGCTTCCGCGCGCGCGGTATCGGCCGGGATCCGCTTCACGATGGTCGGACCTTCCATGAGATTCTCGAGTACCGTCATATGCGGAAAGAGATTGTAGTTTTGGAACACCATGCCGATATCGGCGCGCAGCTTGGCCAGATTGGCCGATGTATCCTTGACGCGCTCCCCGCCTGCCTCCCGATAGCCCACCAGCTTGCCTTCAAAGCGAATCTCGCCGCCGTCATATTCCTCAATGAAATTGATGCATCGGAGCATCGTGCTCTTGCCGGACCCGCTCGGACCGATGATGCCGATAATTTCTCCCCGGCCGACGTCAAAGCTAATTCCACGCAGCACGTGGTTGTCGCCGAAGCTCTTTCTAAGATCGCGGATCGTAATCATGGGTGCGCCGCGGCTGTCATCATTGCGGCCGATTTCCAGATAATGAAAAAGCGGCCAATCCCCTAGCCTTTACGCTTCTTGCTCCGTCGCGGAGCAAAAGAACAACACGAGCTCGGAAAGCAATGTAGCAAAACAGGATATCTTGTAAAGTTGACCGATCCAGCTCGGAGGCATCGGCACATGGACTACGTCTGGCACCCTTATATCATCTGGGATCATCGCTTCGTGTTCATTCGCGGCGCCATCATCACCGCGGAGTTGACGATTTATTCCGTCGCACTCGGCCTGGTGATCGGCCTGCCCCTCGGCCTGATGCGAGATTCGAAACTATCATTTCTGCGGTATCCCTCGGCCGCCATCATCGAATTTTTCCGCAGCACGCCGACGCTGGTTCAATT
>VGZQ01000113.1 GCA_016872535.1 Rhodospirillales bacterium
TCGTCGGCGAAATCGTCTTCGTCGAGTTGCGCGAAATGCGGCGCGGCTGCGGATTGGTCGCTCCAGACAATGGCCGAGCGATACCATGATTTCGCGCGCGGGGATTCGCCCGCGCGACGCGTCGGCAGAATGGCGAACGGCCCCGACGGAAAAAACAACTCGTGCGCGATGTTTTCGTGCGGCCGCTCGTGGCGCACGGTGCAGACGATGGCGGTCTGGCCGTAATCGCGGCGGGCGACGCCGATGCCGGCTTCGGCGCGGGTGCGGCTCAAGGCGCCGTCGGCGGCGACAACGAGCTGGGCGCGGATGGTCCGTCCGTCGGCGAGCCTGGCCTCGACCCCGAAGGGCCCGCGCGCGAGATGCGCAAGTCGCGCCGGCGCGAAAAGCGTGATGCCGGCGCGCCGTGTAACCTGGAGTCCGAGTTCGCTCTTCAAGGCCCGGTTTTCGACCATAAACCCGAACGGCTCGCCGCCGATTTCGCGCGAGTCGTAGTGGAGGAAGTCGGTGCTGCCGCCTTCGGCGACGCGGATGTGCCGGATCGGCGTTGCGAACGGTTGCAGCGCGGGCCACACGCCGATGCGCGCGAACAGGCGCTGCGACGTAAGCGCGACCGCCGACACGCGTCCATCGTGTGCGGTCTTGTCGCGGCGGCGCTGGGACTCGCCAGGCCTTTCGGTGTCGACCACGGCGACGGCGATCCCTTGGGCGGCGAGCGCGCACGCGATCGTGCCGCCGACCAAGCCGCCGCCGACGAGCAGAACGTCGGCGCCGGTCGCCGTCGGGCGGGTGACTTTGGTGTGGGTCGCGGCGCGCATGATTGAGCGGTCACCTTGTCGCTCGTGACTGGGCGCTGTCCACACCGAGCCATCGAATTTTGTGACGCTTAAAAAAAGTGCGTAATTTTTATTCAAATGATATAAATGATCATAAATTAATCAATTTGTGATCGATGACGTTTGAGACGCCGTCCAGGGTTTTGCAAATATCTTATTGAAAATAAACAAACAAATTAAATGGGCATGGATTCTGCTTAAGGAATCCTTGAAGGCCCGTTTTGGCCCCCGAAAGGTTCGCGGGCCAAGGGCGTAGACGCATTCGAGGAGACCCAGGCGATGAAGATGATCATGGCGGTGATCAAGCCCTTCAAGCTCGACGAAACCCGCGAGGCGCTGACCGCGCTCGGCATCGAGGGCATGACCGTGTCCGAGGTCAAGGGCTTCGGCCGGCAGAAGGGCCAGGCGGAAATCTATCGCGGCGCCGAGTACGCCGTGAGCTTCCTGCCCAAGGTGAAGATCGAGGCGGTGGTGCGCGACGACCTGGTCGACGCCGCGGTCGGCGCGATCCGCAAGTCCGCGCTCACCGGCAAGATCGGCGACGGCAAGATTTTCGTCTGGGACATCGGCCAGGCGGTGCGCATCCGCACCGGCGAAACCGACCGCGACGCGCTTTAGACCCCGACCTCAGGAGATACCGATCATGATCAATTCCGTTTCTCGGCTCTTTCCGCTCCTGCTGGCCGTCGCCGCGTGCGCCGGCGCGGGCGAAGCGTTTGCCCAAGCCGCGCCGGCGGCGCCGCCCAAGCTCGATACCGGCGATACCGCGTGGATGTTGACCTCCACCGCGCTGGTGCTGCTGATGACCATTCCGGGGCTGGCGTTGTTCTACGGCGGCATGGTCCGCAAGAAGAACGTCTTGGCGATTTCGATGCAGTGTTTCGCCATCGCCTGTTTGGCGACGGTGTTGTGGATGGCGGTCGGCTATTCGCTCGCTTTCGGCGACGGCGGATCGCTCAACGCCTACATCGGGGGACTTTCCAAGGCGTTCTTCGCCGGCGTCGGCAAGGACACGCTCAAGGGCACCATCCCCGAAAGCGTGTTCGCCATGTTCCAGCTCACCTTCGCCATCATCACGCCCGCCCTGATCGTCGGCGCGTTCGCCGATCGCATGAAGTTTTCGGCGATGCTGCTGTTCATGGGCGCGTGGGGGCTGGTGGTTTACGCCCCGGTCGCCCATTGGGTGTGGGGCGACGGTTTCCTCGCCAAGGCGGGCGTGCTCGACTTCGCCGGCGGCACCGTGGTGCACATCAACGCCGGCATCGCCGGCCTGATGGCGGCGATCGTCTTGGGCAAGCGCAAAGGTTACGGTTCCGAAAACATGGCGCCGCACAACATGGTGCTGAGCCTGATCGGCGCGTCCTTGCTGTGGGTCGGCTGGTTCGGCTTCAACGCCGGTTCGGCCGGCGCGGCCAACGGCCAAGCCGGCATGGCGATGGCGGTGACGCAGATCGCCGCCGCCGCCGCCGCGCTGACCTGGATGTTCGTCGAGTGGATGGCGCGCGGCAAGCCGAGCGTGCTCGGCATCGTTTCCGGCGCGGTCGCGGGATTGGTCGCCATCACGCCGGCGTCCGGTTTCGTGACGCCCATGGGCGCGCTCGCGATCGGGTTCATTGCCGGAATCGCCTGCTATTGGGGCGCGACCGGCCTCAAGAAAATGCTCGGCTACGACGACTCGCTCGACGTGTTCGGCATTCACGGCGTCGGCGGCCTGGTCGGCGCGATTTTGACCGGCGTGTTCGCGTCCAAATCCGTCAGCGACGCGGCCGGGCTGCTCGAAGGCAACGCCGGGCAAGTCCTGGTTCAGGTCTGGGGCGTGGTCGGCACCATCGTCTGGTCGGCGGTGGCGAGCTACGTGCTGCTCAAGATCGTCGACGCCGTCGTCGGCCTGCGCGTGGACGAAGAAACCGAAGTCGGCGGGCTCGATCTCGCGCTGCACGGCGAGACCGTGCATTAAGGCGGGATCGCGGCGCGCCGAGCCGCCAACGGAAAGGGCGGGATTGCGGCGCGGCCCAAGCCGCCAAAACGCCAACCCCGGGGCCGGAGGGATTTTTCCCTCCGGCCTGCGGCATTGCAAAAAATGACGCTTTATTGGGCTGTTAAAGGTTTGGCGCCGCGTTTTTGGGCAACGTTCCATAATCCACAATCGTTTCGATTTCGAAACATTGTCTCACTCGATTGAATTCGCTTACATGTTTTGTCCTGGCCCCCTGGCACGCCTTTTGAAATCTCGTCCTTCGGTTTGGGGCGATTTGATCGAAGGAGAGGACCATGGACCAGCTCAAGGCGGGTTCCGACGTACTGTTTTTGCTCACGGGCGCGGCGATGGTGCTCGCCATGCATTCCGGATTCGCGTTCCTCGAAGTCGGCACCGTGCGGCGCCGAAGCCAAGTCAACGCGCTTGTCAAGATCCTCGGCGATTTCGCGGTCTCGACTATCGCTTATTTCTTCATCGGCTACGCGGTGGCCTATGGCATCGACTTTTTCGCCGGCGCCAAGGTGTTGACGGGACAGGCCGCCGGCGCCGGTCATAAGTTCGGCCCGTCGGGCTACGACCTGGTCAAGTTCTTCTTCCTGCTCACCTTCGCCGCGGCGGTGCCGGCGATCATTTCCGGCGGCATCGCCGAACGCGCGCGCTTCGTCCCGCAGGCTATCGCCACCGCCGTCATCGTCGCTTTGATCTACCCCGCGTTCGAAGGGATGGTGTGGGGTTCGCGGCTCGGCTTTCAGGACTGGATGAAGGCGTCGTTCGGCGAGACGTTCCACGATTTTGCCGGCTCGGTCGTGGTGCACGCGGTCGGCGGCTGGATCGCGCTCGGCGCCGTGCTGCTGCTGGGCGCGCGCACGGGCCGCTACCGCGCCGACGGATCCGTGGTCGGAATTCCGCCGTCCAACATCCCGTTTCTCGCCCTCGGTTCCTGGGTGCTGAGCGTCGGCTGGTTCGGCTTCAATGTCATGAGCGCGCAAAAGCTCGTCGACATTTCCGGCCTCGTCGCCATGAATTCGCTGATGGCGATGGCGGGCGGCATCGTCGCGGCGCTAGTCGCCGGCCGCAACGATCCGGGCTTCGTCCACAACGGCGCGCTCGCCGGCCTGGTGGCGGTGTGCGCGGGCTCGGACGTCATGCATCCGATCGGCGCGCTCCTGACCGGCGCGGTCGCGGGCGGGTTGTTCGTCTGGGCCTTCACGCTGACCCAAAACCGGTTGAAGATCGACGACGTGCTCGGCGTGTGGCCGCTGCACGGCCTCTGCGGCACCTGGGGCGGGATCGCCTGCGGCATCTTCGGTCAGGAAGCCTTGGGCGGCATGGGCGGGGTGAGCCTCGCCGCCCAAGTGGTCGGCACCGGCGCTGGCGTCGTTTTCGCGCTCGTCGGCGGTTTCGCGGTCTATGGCGCGCTTAAGGCGGCGGTCGGCATTCGGCTCGATCCGGAAGACGAGTTCCGGGGCTCGGACCTCGCCATTCACAATGTCGGCGCCTATCCCGAGGAGGATGTGTCCCGGCGTTGAGACGGCGCGGCCAGGAGCCAGGGCGGGCGGAAAAGCCAGCAAAACTCTGACTTTTTTCCCGCCCGTTAACTTCCCGTAAAGCCCCTTCCTGCTATTCGGGCGCCATGGCCCGAATCCTGACCGATGCCGGTTCCGTCTTCCCGGCGGGAACCGGCGATTTCATGAAGCGACGCCTGTCCGAAGTCGGCGGACTCGCCCTGCTCGCCATGGGCGCGTTCGCCCTCGTCGCGCTCGCCACCTATTCGGCCGCCGATCCTTCCTTCAACCGCGCGGCGCCGGGCGAGCCCGCCAATCTTCTCGGTTTCGCCGGCGCTTCGATCGCCGACGCGCTGTTGCAAACCCTGGGTCTCGCCGCTGTCGTTCCCGTCGGCGCGCTCCTCGCCTGGGGCTGGCTTTATGTGCGCAAACGGGGGCCGAGCCGGCCATGGCTCAGGCTCCCCCTGCTGCTGGGCGCGGCGCTTCTGGTCGCGGCGGCCGCGGCCGCGCCCGAGCCGATCGCCGGCTGGCCGTTGCTCGCGCGCATGGGCGGCGCGGGCGGCGATGCCCTGTGGAAGCTGGCCCTGCCGTGGTTCGCCAGGATCCCGGGCGCGGAATCCCTCGATCCCCTCTATATCGCCGCGGGCTTGTTCGCCGTCGGCGCCGGCGTGTTCGTCGCCGCGCTCGGCCTATCGCTCGACGACGCGCGTCTCGGCATGCGCGGCGCGGTCGCGGTCGCCGGCGCGCTGCACGGCGGCTACCGCATCGGGCGCGACGCGGTGAGCGGAATTTCGGAGCGCATGGCCGAGCGGAAACTGACCGCCTGGTCGCCGATCCGTTTCGGCGACGGCGGCGAAAACGCCCGCGTCGAGCCGAGCTTGAGCGCTGGCCGTGCCGATCCGATCGACGACGAAGCCGACATGCGGGATTGCGCGCGCGACGCGCATGACGACGGCCCGCATCTCGGCGTGCGAGACGACCTGGTCGCGCCGCGCGCCGCCAAGGTCAGGCCGGGCAAGCGCGAAGGCGCCCGGCGCCAGGGCCGCCTGCCGCTGCCCGGCGACGATTACGCGCCGCCGCCGCTCGATCTGCTCGACGAAAGCGAGCGAACGCGCCCGGTCGCGGTCAGCGAGGACGCGCTCGAGCAGAACGCCAAGCTGCTGGCGCGCGTGCTCGAGGACTTCGGCATCTCGGGCGAAATCGTCAAGGTCCGCCCCGGTCCGGTGGTCACCCTTTACGAGCTCGAACCGGCGCCGGGCACCAAAACCTCGCGCGTGATCGCGCTCGCCGACGACATCGCGCGCTCCATGAGCGCGGTTTCGGCGCGGATCGCGGTGGTGCCCGGGCGCAACGTCATCGGCATCGAACTGCCCAACGTGCGCCGCGAAATGGTGCATCTGCGCGAACTGCTCGCCTCCGAAACCGCGGAGCGCGCCGGCGCCAAGCTGCCGCTGGCGCTCGGCAAGGACATCGGCGGCGCGCCGGTGGTGGTCGATCTTTCGCGCATGCCGCACCTTCTGATCGCCGGCACCACCGGCTCGGGCAAGTCGGTGGCCATGAATACCATGATCCTGTCGCTGCTCTACCAACTCCCGCCCGATCAGTGCCGCTTCATCATGATCGACCCGAAGATGCTGGAATTGTCGGTTTACGAAGGCATTCCCCATCTGCTCTGTCCGGTGGTGACCGAACCCGGCAAGGCGGTGGTCGCGCTCAAATGGACCGTGCGCGAGATGGAGGAACGCTACCGCGCCATGGCGCAGCTCGGCGTGCGCAACATCGCCGGCTATAACGCCCGCCTGGCCGAGGCGAAAAAGCGCGGCGAGACGTTGTCGCGCCGGGTGCAGACCGGGTTCGACGACGAAGGCCGGCCGATTTTCGAGGACCAGCCGATCGCCACCGACCCGTTGCCGTTCGTCGTCGTGGTGGTGGACGAAATGGCGGATCTGATGCTGGTCGCGGGCAAGGACATCGAGGCCGCCGTGCAGCGCCTGGCGCAGATGGCGCGCGCCGCGGGCATTCACCTGATCATGGCGACGCAGCGGCCCTCGGTCGACGTCATCACCGGCACCATCAAGGCCAACTTCCCGACCCGGATCAGTTTCCAGGTCACCTCCAAGATCGACAGCCGCACCATATTGGGCGAAACCGGCGCCGAGCAGCTGTTGGGCCAGGGCGACATGCTCTACATGGCGGGCGGCGGGCGCATTTCGCGCATCCACGGACCGTTCGTATCCGACAAGGAAGTCGAGACGGTGGTGAAGTTCCTGAAGGCGCAGGGCGAGCCCGCGTACGTCGAGGACGTCACCGAGGAGCCGGAGGAAACGTCGGCGTTCGGCCTGAGCGGCGGCGATGGCGACGGTGGCGAGGAGTTCTACGACCAGGCGGTGGCGCTGGTCGCGCGCGAGGGCAAGGCGTCCACCAGCTTCATCCAGCGCCATTTCCAGATCGGCTACAACCGCGCCGCGCGCATCGTCGAGCGCATGGAGGCCGAGGGCGTCGTCAGCAAGCCGAACCGGGTCGGGCGGCGCGAAGTGCTGGTCGGCGGCCGCGGCGCCGCCTGATTTAGGGAAACTCTGAATAAATCCCCACCCGTCACTCCCGCGAAAGCGGAAGTCCAGCAACGTGTTGATATTCCTGGACCCCGGCTCTCCGCTTCGCGTCGGCCGGGGTGACGAACCGACTTATGCAGACCTTCCTTAGTTTATGCCGGCGTCACGCCGGTGGGCGTGCGTGCGCACGACGCCGGCGGGGGCTGCGGCGCGGCTTAAGCAGTGCCCTTCTCAACCGGCTTTAACCAACTTCGGCGATAGTCGCCAGCCAACGGCAAAAATGTGCGAAACCCGATACACCCCTATGGAATACGATGAAAATTACCGAAATTGATTGTTTTCTATTTCGCACCGCACCAGTCAAGTAGTGTTGCGCATTGGCCACTAGGGTCTGTACTCAATTAGGGGATTCTCAACGCTACGAAGATGTGATTCAAGCCTCCGAGGAGAACGGAGGCTGGGATGGCGCATCTTTACTGGCTGAACG
>VGZQ01000114.1 GCA_016872535.1 Rhodospirillales bacterium
GAGCGGTTTAAGGCACCGGTCTTGAAAACCGGAAGACCCGCAAGGGTCTCGTGGGTTCGAATCCCACCCCATCCTCCAACGCTCGCGCCGCGATTCACGCGCGACCGAATTTCGCCAGCAGCGGATCGGCGATGCCCTGGCGGAGTGGCAAACTGTCAGGTGATTACCAGATCAGGACACTCTGTTTGTTAAAAAACCGCTTAGCCCAGGTCTTGCACCGCGCCGCAAGATCAGACCTTGCACCGTCGCGGCCGTCCGAACGGGCTATGCGGCCTTCCGCAAAGCCTTCATGACGGCGTTCGGTATCCTGGCTATCACCTTCAAGAAGCCTTGCGTCGCCGCGTCGGGCGCGCGCCGCCCTTGTTCCCAATCCCGCAAGGTTCCGACCGGAACGCCGAAGCGCGCCGCGAAGGCGCGCTGCGTCAAGCCCGTGGCGGCGCGGGCGCGGCGGGCCAGCAGCGCGCCGTAGCCGCGCTCGAATTCGTCGTCCGTCAGCGGCGCGTCGGGATCAACGCGGCGCTTTCTTTTGCCAGTAGCGTTTCGTTTCTCTCTCATTGGCTTTCCTCACGCTGATGATCCGATGGCTTCCGTCCCGCTCGGCGTAGACGCAGACCCAAACCCGGTTTTGCACCCGCCCATAGGTTATGGTTCGCTTTTCAACGTGCGACATTCTCAAGTCCAACGCGTCGGCCCGGTCGGGATCGGCAAGGACCGCCGCCCCGAACGCGAGCGAGACGCCGTGTTTCCCGCGATTGATCGCGTCCTTGCGGGCGTCGAACGCTATCCGCATTTTCCAATGGTACGGTATTGCCGTACAAAGGGCAAGGTGGGGAGAGAACCGGTAGTGCCTCGGTTTCACGGCCTCCCCCTTCGACAAGCTCAGGGCGAGGCGGATATTCAAGGCCTCATGCCGAGCCTGTCGAAGCATGAGGACCGAATCGAGGCACTACCCGAATTTGGCAATACGGATGGGTGGCCGAGCGGTTTAAGGCACCGGTCTTGAAAACCGGAAGACCCGCAAGGGTCTCGTGGGTTCGAATCCCACCCCATCCTCCAACGCTCGCGCCGCGATTCACGCGCGACCGAATTTCGCCAGCAGCGGATCTTTGATTCCCGCCTCGGCGAAGCCCTTGGCGCGCAGCGCGCAGGAATCGCACGCGCCGCACGGGCGCCCGTTCGCCCCGGGGTCGTAGCAACTCGTCGTCATGGCGTAATCGACGCCGAGGGCGACGCCCCGGCGGACGATCTCCGCCTTGGTCATGGCGATCAGCGGCGCGTGGATCGAAAAGCGCCTGCCTTCGGCGCCGGCCTTGGTGGCGAGATTGGCGAGGCGCTCGAAGGCGGCGAGATAATCGGGCCGGCAATCGGGATAACCGGAATAATCGAGCGCGTTGGCGCCGATGAAGATATCGCGCGCGCCGAGGGTTTCCGCCCAAGCCAGCGCGAACGAGAGAAAGATCGTGTTGCGCGCCGGCACGTAGGTCGCGGGAATCCCCTGCCCGATTTCTCCCGCCCCGCGGCCCTTGGGCACCGCGCCGCCGCCGGTCAGCGCCGAAGGCGCGATCACCCGCAGATCGACATCGACCACCGCGTGGCCGGCCGCGCCGAGCGCGCGGACGAGCGCGCCCGCCCGCGCGATCTCGATCGCGTGGCGCTGGCCGTAACGGACGCTGAGCGCGTGGGCGGCGAAGCCCTCGGCCTTGGCGATCGCCAGCACCGTCGCCGAATCGAGTCCGCCGCTCAGCAGCACCACCGCCGGCTTGGCCATCGCTTGCGTTTCCCCCTCAAACGACAACGGCCCGGATCAACCGGGCCGCGATCGTGACGCCGATTGCGCGACGCCTTAAGCCGCGTAGCCGCCTTCGCGCCAGGCGGACGTACCCTTGCACGACGGGCAGATGCGCTCGCCGATGTGGCTCGACATGAACGGCTTGCTGCACATCAGGCAGCAGCGCCGGCGGCGGTCTTCCTCGCGGTCGGCGATGGGCTTCTTGGTATCGTTGTTCGAACTCTTGGACGACATGGTACTCTTTCACTTCTCTCGTTCGCGAACGCTCCCGGACGGGGACGCGACGCCCTTCCCCGGCCGACGATTCGCGCCGGGAAGTGACACCGTTGGCATTAGGAGCGAACAAACAAGCACCCGGTTCTTATCCACAGGGAACCCGGCGCAACGCCATCAAGCTTCCACTTGTCCGCATTATACAGATATTTAGAACGCGCTTTTGTGCATCGCATTCATGGCACATATGATTTTTTTGCGTATCACCATTAAGTGACATTAAGTATTTGCATGGCTTACGCGATGGTGGGCCGATGTCCGGACCCCTGCCCCATCGACCGCCCTAGGGAGGCCAAGCCGGCCTCGGGACGGGGCGACGGCAACGACCCGAGGAGCAAAACGCGGCGGGTTTTCATTTCCGCGCGACCTGCTTTAACGTCCCGGCCATGAAATCGCCAACCATGACACGGCGCGTCAACCGCTGGGCGCGCGCCGGGTTCGCGCTCGCGCTTGCCATCGCCGCCGGATCGCCCGCGCGCGCCCAAGAGAAAGTCGTCCACGTCTACAACTTCACCGACTACATCGCCGACGAGGTGCTGAAGTCGTTCGCCGCCGAAACCGGCATTCGCGTCGTCTACGACGTCTACGACAAGAACGAAATTCTCGAAACCAAGCTGCTCGCCGGCAAAAGCGGCTACGACGTGGTGTTTCCGTCGCTCAAGCCGTTCGCCGAACGGATGCTCGCGGCCAAGCTGTTCCGCCCGCTCGACAAGGCGAAGCTGAAAAACCTCGGCAATCTCGAACCCGGAATCATGCGCACCATGGCCGCGGCCGATTCCGGCAACGCGCACCTGGTGCCCTATATGTGGGGCACCACCGGCCTCGGCTACAACGTCGCCAAGGTCAAGGCGGCCCTCGGGTCTTCGGCACCGGTCGATTCCTGGGCGCTGCTGTTCGACCCCGAAAACGCCAGGAAGCTCGCCGCCTGCGGCATCAGCGTGCTCGACGACGACGAGGCGCTCACCGCCGCGCTGATCTACTTGAAACGCGATCCCAATTCGGCGAAACCGGAGGACCTCGACGCCGCCCAGGCGCTTTTCCGCAAGGTGCGGCCGTACATCAAGCACATCCATTCGTCGCTCTATCTGGACGCGCTTGCCAACGGCGACATCTGCCTGGCGCACGGCTATTCGGGCGACATCATCCAGGCCCGCAACCGCGCGGCGGATGCCAAGAACAACGTCGAGGTCGGCTACGCGGTGCCCAAGGAAGGCGCGGTGCTGTGGATCGACGTGATGGCGATCCCCAGGGACGCGCCGCACGCGGACGCCGCGCACGCCTTCGTCGATTACCTGATGCGGCCCGAAATCATCGCCCGGATTTCCAACAAGGTGTCCTACGCCAACGCCAACGCCAAGGCGACGCCGCTGGTGGACAAGGACGTGCGCGAGGACCCGAACATCTATCTGTCCGAAGCGGCCAAGGCGCGCCTGGTGACCCTCAAGGTCCTCGACGAGCGCGAGCGCCGCGCGCGTACCCGCGTCTGGACCCGGATCAAGACCGGGCAATGACGACGTGACGTCGCCGGATTCGTCCGCCGCGCTTTCCGCGCCGCTCGCGCGGCTCGACGGCGTCCGGCGCGCGTTCGGCGCCACGGTCGCGGTCGACGACGTCACCCTCGACGTGGCCGAGGGGGAGTTCCTGACCCTGCTCGGCGCGTCCGGCTGCGGCAAGACGACGCTTTTGCGCATGCTCGCCGGCTTCGAGCGGCCCGACCGGGGCCGGGTTTACATCGGCGGCGCGGACGCGACCGATACGCCGCCCTACCGCCGCCCGGTCAACATGATGTTCCAGAGCTACGCGCTTTTTCCGCACATGACGGTCGCCGACAACGTCGCCTTCGGTTTGCGCCAGGAAGGCATGGCGAAGCCGATGCGCGACGCGCGCGTCGCCGAAATGCTCGACCTTGTTCACCTGACGGGCCTCGCCGCGCGCAAGCCGCACCAGCTGTCGGGCGGCCAGGCGCAGCGCGTCGCGCTCGCGCGCAGCCTCGCCAAGCATCCGCGCCTGCTTCTCCTCGACGAGCCGCTCGCGGCGCTCGACCGCGTCCTGCGCGAGAAAACCCAGTTCGAGCTGATGGACCTGCAAAAGCGCGTCGGCATCACCTTCGTCATGGTCACCCACGACCAGGAGGAAGCCATGACCATGTCGAGCCGGATTGCGGTGATGAACGCGGGCCGCATCGTCCAGATCGGCGCGCCGGCGGATATTTACGAAAACCCCGCGTCGCGCTTCGTCGCCTCCTTCGTCGGCGCCGCCAACATCCTGGAAGGCCGGATCGCGCGCGCGTCCGCGACCGAAACCGACATCGAGATCGCGGGGCTGGGCCCGGTGCGCGTGCGCGCCACGGACGGAAGCGCCGCGGGCGCCGCCTGCGCCGTCGCGCTCAGGCCGGAAAAAATCGCCGTTGGACCGGCGCCCGCCGGTCAGTGCGCCGCGCGCGGCGTCGTCGCCGAGGTCGGCTACATGGGCGGGCTTTCGGTCTATCACGTGCGGATCGGCGAGACGTTGATGCTCCGCGTCCAGACCGCCAACCGCGAACGCGGCGGGCGGGCGCTGGCCCCCGGTTCGGCGGTCGAACTGCACTGGCCGGCCGAGGCCTGCGTGCCGCTGAAGGAATGACCATGCGCGTCCCCGCCGCCAAGTGGCTCGCCATCGCGCCGCCCTACCTGTGGCTGCTGCTCTTTTTCGGCCTGCCGTTCCTGATCGTCCTCAAGATCAGTTTCGCCGAGCCGGCGATGAGCGTTCCGCCCTACACGCCCCTGTTCGCGCGGCAGCCGGACGGAAGCCTCGCCTTCGCCGCCAGCGCCAACACCTATGCGACTTTGTTCGGCGACGGGCTTTACGCGCGCGCGTTTCTCAATTCCGCGCGGATCGCCGCGCTCGCGACCCTGGTCGCGCTGCTGATCGGCTACCCGATGGCCTACGGCATCGCGCGGGCCAGGGAATCGTGGCGGCCGGGATTGATGCTGCTGGTGATGCTGCCCTTCTGGACCTCGTTCCTGATCCGGGTTTACGCCTGGATTGGAATCCTGAAACCCAACGGACTGATCAACAATGCGTTAATCGCTCTCGGATATACCGGAGAGCCGCTTCCGCTGCTGCACAACGATTTCGCCGTCGTGCTCGGCATCGTCTATTCGTACCTGCCGTTCATGGTGCTGCCGATCTACGCCGCGCTCGCGCGCCAGGATATACGCCTGCTCGAGGCCGCCGCCGATCTCGGCGCGACGCCTTGGGTGGCGTTTTGGCGCGTCACCGCGCCGCTGTCGCTTGCCGGCGTCGCCGCCGGGTGTCTTTTGGTGTTCATTCCCGCGGTCGGCGAGTTCGTGGTGCCCGATCTCCTCGGCGGCGCCGACGCCCTGATGATCGGCAAGGTGCTGTGGGCGGAGTTCTTCGCCAACCGCGACTGGCCGATGGCGTCGGCCGCGGCGGTGCTGCTGGTCGCGGCCTTGGTCGCGCCGATGATGGCGCTGCAACGGGCCGAACGCGAGGATTTGGGAGAAGCGCCATGAACCGTTCGCGCTTTCCCACGGTCGCGCTGCTGTTCGGCTTCGCGTTTCTCTACGTGCCGATCGCTTCGGTCATCGTCTATTCGTTCAACGCTTCGCCGCTGGTGACCGTATGGGCGGGATTTTCGACCCGCTGGTACGGCGAGCTGTTCGCCAACCGCCAGATGCTGGAGGCGGCGTGGCTGAGCGTGCGCATCGCCGCCGCCGTGGCGACGGTCGCCGCCCTGCTCGGCACGCTGGCGGCGGTGGCCCTGGCGCGTTTTCGTTTCCGGGGCCGCGCCCTGTTCGGCTCCCTGGTCTACGCGCCGATGGTGATGCCGGAGGTGGTGATCGGGCTCGCGTTGCTGCTGCTGTTCGCGGCGACGCGGGACGCCGTCGGCTGGCCGGAAACGCGCGGGTTCGCCACCATCCTGCTCGCCCACGTCACCTTCGCCATGGCGTTCGTGACCGTGGTGGTGCGCGCGCGCCTCGCCCAGGTGGACCGCACGTTGGAAGACGCGGCGATGGATCTGGGCGCGACGCCGACGAAGGCGTTTCTTCAGGTGACGCTGCCGTTGATTGCGCCGGCCGTGGGCGCCGGCTGGCTGCTCGCCTTCACGCTTTCGCTCGACGATTTGGTGATTTCGAGCTTCGTCGCCGGGCCCGGGTCCTCGACGCTGCCGATGGTGGTCTATTCGTCGGTGCGGCTCGGGCTCAATCCGCAGATCAACGCCCTGGCCACCCTGATCGTCGCCGTGGTCGCGCTCGCGATCGGTATTGCCGGGTGGCTGATGGCGCGGCGCGCGGGCGCGACATCCATCTCCTGAAGTGCCCCGCCCCATGCCCGCCCCTTCGAATATCAGCTTCATCGAATTGTTCACGCCCAAGCTGGTGACGGTTTTCCGCGAGGGTTACGGTCTCGCCCATTTGCGGGCCGACGCCATCGCCGGAATGACGGTGGCCATCGTCGCCTTGCCGCTCTCCATGGCCATCGCCATCGCCTCGGGCGCGTCGCCGGACCGGGGCCTTTATGCCGCCATCGTCGGCGGGTTTTTCGTGTCGCTGCTAGGCGGCAGCCGGTTCCAGATCGGCGGGCCCGCCGGCGCCTTCATCGTGCTGGTGGCGGCGACGGTGCAGCGCCACGGCATCGACGGACTCCTGCTGGCGACAATTCTGGCCGGCGCGATCATGGTCGCGGTCGGATTGTTCCGACTCGGCACCTACATCAAGTTCATCCCCTACCCCGTCACCGTCGGCTTCAC
>VGZQ01000115.1 GCA_016872535.1 Rhodospirillales bacterium
AGGTGCTCGACCCCGAACAGAACAACACCTTTAATGACCATTATCTGGAGGTCGATTACGACCTGTCGGACGTCATGTTCGTGACGACGGCCAACACCCTCAACATGCCCCCGGCGCTGCTCGACCGGATGGAAATCATTCGCATCGCCGGCTACACCGAGGATGAAAAGGTCGAGATCGCCCGGCGCCACCTGATTCCGAAGCAGCTGGAGGCCCATGGCCTAAAGCCCGAGGAATGGACGATCTCCGATTCCGCGTTACGCGACGTTATTCGCTATTACACGCGCGAATCCGGCGTGCGCAATCTGGAGCGCGAACTCGCCAATCTGGTGCGCAAGGCGGTCAAGGAACTCGTTTCCGACAAGGACGGCAAGAAGAAATCCGTCAGTCTCACCAGCAAGACGCTCGGCAAGTACGCCGGCGTCCGCCGCTACCGTTTCGGCGAAATCGAGGCCGACGACTTGGTCGGCGTAACCACTGGGCTGGCATGGACGGAAGTGGGCGGCGAACTGCTCTCGATCGAGGCGGTGATGGTGCCCGGCAAAGGACGCATGACCATTACCGGCAAGCTCGGTGACGTGATGCAAGAATCGATTCAGGCCGCGAAGTCGTTCGTGCAGTCGCGCGCGGTGCAGTTCGGGATTACGCCCCCCATTTTCACCAAGCGCGACATCCACGTGCACGTGCCCGAAGGCGCGACGCCCAAGGACGGCCCATCGGCCGGCGTCGCTATGGTCACGTCGATCGTGTCGGTGCTGACCGGTATTCCGGTCCATCGCGAAATCGCCATGACCGGCGAAATCACGCTGCGCGGCCGGGTGCTGCCGATCGGCGGCCTCAAGGAAAAATTGCTCGCGGCGCTCCGGGGCGGCATTAAAACCGTGCTCATTCCCAAGGAAAACGAAAAGGATCTCGACGAAATCCCGGACAACGTCAAGCGCGGGCTCACGGTCGTGCCCGTGGCCACGGTCGACGAAGTCCTGTCGCGGGCCTTGGTTCGGCCGCTCACGCCGATCGAATGGGACGAATCGGCCGGTGCCGATTCCCGCCCCGGCGCGGGCGAGGGGGGCGATGAAGAGGACGTCGGCGGGGTCATTACCCACTGACGGGCCGAGTATCTTTCGTTTGCCGCAACCGAATGGCGCGCCCCGCCGGGCGTACGCGAAACGGCATTCGCGCACAGTGATCGCGCAGCCAGCGCGGGCATCCAGAGCCTCGCTTAATCGTTTGAACTAAAAAGAAAAATTTTGAGCGCGAACGCCGGGGCTAATCTTTGCGCGTCCGGACTTCGTTCCACGCCCGCCGCCGCTGACCCGGCCGATTCGCACGCACCGCGCACTGCGCGAAGGCGCGAACATCAGGAAAATCCTGGCGATTCGAGCCGTTCGGCGTTGACCGGCTTGAAATACACCCCGTAAGATTTTCCGCAGGCCGTTCGCGGGCACCCCAATCCCGGGTCCACGCCGCGCGCCGCGACGCCATTCAGCGGAAGGGGACTGCGATGAACAAGGAAGACTTGATCGAAGCACTGACAAGTTCCGCCGGTCTGACCAAAGCCGATGCCGGGCGGGTCGTTGACAGCGTTATCGACACCATCACCAAGACCTTGAGCAAGGGGGAGGAAGTCCGGCTCGCGGGCTTCGGCGCCTTTGTCGTCACCAAACGGGCGGCCAGCACCGGCCGCAATCCGAGGACCGGCGAGACCATCCAAATCCCGGCGTCGAAGAATCCCAAGTTCCGGGCGGCTAAGGCGCTCAAGGACGCCTTAAACTAACGTCACGCACTGAACGATCCGACCCGCCCCATCGGATTGCACGGTCGGAACCGCCAATGCGCGGTCCCGCCGACAGGCGGGCGGATGACGGGTTTCCCGCGCTATAATTGATGCGCCCCAACCGGGGCGCACGGCCTAATTCCCGCGCGCTATGATCAGTTAGCTCTGTCGGGCGGTTAGCTCAGTTGGTAGAGCGCCTCGTTTACACCGAGGAGGTCGGCGGTTCGAGCCCGTCACCGCCTACCATTGAGTGGGTAATCGAGCGGATTTTCTCTTCGTTTCTCGGCTTGGCCCCGTTCTTTGACTTGGTTTTCTTGACTTGCCTGGGGGGGTGGATTACATCGGGGGCCCTCCCGCGCGGGGTTTGTCGCGTTGCCCACGCATCGGGGGTGTAGCTCAGTTGGTTAGAGCGCCGCCCTGTCACGGCGGAGGCCGCGGGTTCGAGTCCCGTCACTCCCGCCACCTTTTCCCGCTCCGCTAACAAACCCCTCGGGGCAGATTGCCCCTGAAAATCCGATGGCGCCGCCCGGTTAACGGGTTGCGCGATCCGGGTTGCCATTGAAGCGGCTATTCCGCTCCCTTACATTATTAGCCTGGCGGGATGACACGAATTATTCGGGGGGCCCTTCGGGAGACAAGAGCAGGCGCTTGTCGGCCTCCGCGAAACCGGGAACTTGCATGGACTCTCTCCTCGCCAATTACCTGCCGATCCTGATTTTTCTCGGTATCGCCGTGGCCATTGCGGGGATCGCGGTCCTCGCCTCGCTCATCGTCGCCCGCCAGCGTCCCGACGCGGAAAAGGCCGCCGCCTACGAATGCGGTTTCGACGCCTTTACTGACGCCCGCCATAAGTTCGACGTCCGGTTTTATCTGGTTGCCATCCTGTTCATTATCTTTGACCTGGAAGTCGCCTTCCTGTTCCCCTGGGCGGTGGCGCTGGGCCAGATCGGGCTGTTCGGATTCTGGTCGATGATGATCTTTCTCGCCGTGCTGACGGTCGGATTCGTCTACGAGTGGCGCAAGGGAGCGCTGGAATGGGAGTGACACCGCCGCCCCCGGCCGTTCTTCCTCCCGGTGCCGCGCAGGATGCGGTGCTCGGCCGCGTCATGGGTGAGCTCACCGATAAAGGCTTCGTGCTCGCCAACGTCGATCGCCTGGTCAATTGGGCGCGGACCGGATCGCTGTGGCCGATGACCTTCGGTCTCGCCTGCTGCGCGGTCGAAATGATTCACGCCTACATGAGCCGTTACGACCTCGACCGCTTCGGCGTGGTGCCGCGCCCAAGTCCGCGCCAGTCCGACGTTATCATCGTCGCCGGAACACTCACCAACAAAATGGCACCGGCGTTTCGCCGCGTCTACGATCAGATGGCCGAGCCGCGTTGGGTGATCTCGATGGGCTCCTGCGCCAACGGCGGCGGCTATTACCACTATTCGTATTCGGTCGTGCGCGGATGCGATCGCGTCGTGCCGGTCGATGTCTACGTGCCGGGATGCCCCCCGACCGCCGAGGCCCTGGTCTACGGCATTCTGCAGCTGCAAAAGAAAATCCGCCGGACGGGAACTCTCTGGCGCTAACCGGAGAGCGGAAAGCAAGCGATGGACGTGGCCCTGAAGGACCTTGGCGATTATGTCGCCACCGCGCTGCCCAACGAGGTGCTCGGTGTGACCACCGACCGTGGCGAACTTGCGTTCACCATTCATCGCCATGCCGTACTTAAGGTTCTGAAGTTTCTGCGCGACGACGCCAACTGCCAGTTCAAGCAGCTGATGGACGTGTGCGGCGTGGACTACCCGGAACGTGAAAATCGCTTCGACGTGGTCTACAACCTGCTCAGCCTGGTGCACAACATCCGCGCGCGGGTCAAGCTTGCGACCGACGAATCGACCCCGGTTCCGTCCGCGAGCAGCCTGTTTTCGAGCGCCGGATGGTGGGAGCGGGAAGCCTGGGACATGTATGGCATCCCGTTTTCCGACCATCCCGATTTGCGCCGCATCCTGACCGACTACGGCTTCGACGGTTATCCGCTGCGCAAGGACTTTCCGCTCACCGGCTACGTCGAGGTGCGCTACGACGACGAACAGAAGCGCGTGGTCTACGAGCCGGTCAAACTGACCCAGGAATTCCGCAATTTCGACTTCCTGAGCCCGTGGGAAGGCGCCCCGCGCCTGCCGGGCGATGAAAAGGCGACCAAGGATTGACGAATGTCCGAAACCCGCATCCGTAATTTCAACCTTAACTTCGGGCCGCAGCACCCGGCGGCGCACGGCGTGCTGCGCCTAGTGCTGGAAATGGACGGCGAGGTGATCGAGCGCGCCGATCCGCACATCGGACTTCTGCACCGCGGCACCGAAAAGCTGATCGAATACAAAAGCTATCTTCAAGCGGTACCGTACTTCGACCGGCTCGATTACGTCGCGCCGCAGAACCAGGAACACGCTTTCGCGCTGGCGGTCGAAAAGCTGCTCGGCATCCAGCCGCCGCCGCGCGGCCAGTACGTCCGCGTCCTCTACGCCGAAATCGGTCGCATCCTCAACCACATCCTCAACGTCTGTTCCTACGCCATGGACGTCGGCGCCATGACACCGATGCTGTGGGCATTCGAGGAACGCGAACTATTGATGGAATTCTGCGAGCGCGTCTCCGGCGCGCGCCTGCACATGGCCTATTTCCGTCCCGGCGGCGTGGCGCGCGACCTGCCGGTCGGCCTGATCGAGGATATTCACGCCTGGAACGAGCGCTTCCCCAAGGTGATCGACGACCTCGAAACCCTGTTGACCGAAAACCGCATCTTCAAGCAGCGCACCGTCGATATCGGCCGCGTCAGCCCCGACGCCGCGCTCGACTGGGGCTTTTCCGGCCCGAACCTGCGCGCAAGCGGCTTCGCCTGGGATTTGCGCAAGGCGCAGCCCTACGACGTCTACGGCGAGATGGATTTTGACGTCCCGGTCGGCAAGAACGGCGATTGCTACGACCGTTATTTGATTCGCATGTACGAAATGCGCGAAAGCGTGAAGATCATCCGCCAGTGCCTGGAGCGCATGCCGGCCGGGCGAGTGATGACCGACGATCGCAAAATCGCTCCGCCGCCGCGCGGCGACATGAAGGGCTCGATGGAGGCTTTGATCCACCATTTCAAGCTCTACACCGAAGGCTATCACGTGCCCGCCGGCGAAACCTACACCGCGGTCGAGGCGCCCAAGGGCGAATTCGGCGTCTACCTGGTGTCCGACGGCACCAACCGCCCGTACCGCTGCAAGATACGCGCGCCCGGCTTCGCGCACCTGCAGGCGCTCGATTTTCTGTCGCGCGGCCACATGCTCGCCGACGTGGTCGCCAATATCGGCTCGATCGACATCGTCTTCGGGGAGATCGATCGATGAGCGCGCGGTCCTTCACCTTCGATGCTGACAACCTGAAGCGGGCGGAAGCCATCGTCACCAAGTATCCCGTCGGCCGCCAAGCTAGCGCGGTAATGCCGTTGCTCGATCTCGCGCAGCGCCAGGACGGCGGGTCGCTGACCCAGGCGGCCATGGATTACATCGCTGATTATCTCAAGATGCCGCCGATTCGCGTGTACGAGGTCGCGTCTTTCTACACCATGTTCAACCTGAAGCCGGTCGGAAAACACCACGTTCAGGTCTGCACCAATCTGCCGTGCTGGCTGCGCGGCTCGGACGTAATCGCCGACACCTGCAAGCGTACTCTCGGCATCGGCTTCGGCGAAACCACCGCCGACGGCCAGTTCACGTTAAACGAAGTCGAGTGCCTCGGCGCCTGCGTCAACGCGCCGATGATGCAGATCAACGACGACTACTACGAAGACCTCGACCCCGACACCACCCGCGCGGTGCTGAGCGTCCTCAAGCAGGGCGGCAAGCCGAAAACCGGATCGCAGATGGGACGGCGGAGCTGCGAGCCGAAAACGGGCCTCACCACGCTCAAGGACATCCAACCCAAGGGCAAGAAAAAATAGCCGCGATGCTGCAGGACAAGGACCGCATCTTCACCAACATCTACGGCTTCGGCGACGTCGGGCTGGCTGGCGCGCGCGCACGCGGCGATTGGAACGGTACCAAGGACATTCTCGCGCGCGGGCGCGAGGCCATCGTCGACGCGATCAAGAAATCGGGACTGCGCGGCCGCGGCGGCGCCGGATTCGGAACCGGCATGAAATGGTCGTTCATGCCGAAGGAGATCGGCGCCCGGCCGCATTTCCTGGTGATCAACGCCGACGAGGGCGAACCCGGCACCTGCAAGGATCGCGAAATCCTGCGCCACGAGCCGCACAAGTTGATCGAGGGCGCGCTGATCGCGTCCTTCGCCATCGGCGCGCACGCCTGTTATTGCTACATGCGCGGCGAATTCCTGCGCGAGGCGGAAGCGCTGCAGCAGGCCGCCGACGAAGCCCGCGCCGCCGGGTTGATCGGCCCCAACGCCTGCGGCTCGGGCTGGGATTTCGAGTTCCATATTCACTTGGGCGCCGGGGCGTACATCTGCGGCGAGGAATCGGCGTTGATCGAAAGCCTCGAAGGCAAAAAGGGCCAGCCCCGCCTGAAGCCGCCGTTCCCGGCCAACGTCGGCCTCTACGGCTGCCCGACCACGGTCAACAACGTCGAAAGCATCGCCGTCGCGCCGACCATCCTGCGCCGCGGGCCCGAGTGGTTCGCCGGCATCGGCCGTCCCAACAACGTCGGCACCAAGCTCTTCAACATCTCCGGCCACGTCAACAACCCGTGCACGGTCGAGGAGGAGATGGGCATTCCCCTGAAGGAATTGATCGAGGTCCACGCCGGCGGCGTGCGCGGCGGCTGGGACAACCTGCTCGCGGTCATTCCCGGCGGCTCGTCGGTGCCGATGATCCCGAAAGGCATCTGCGAAACGGTCAAGATGGATTTCGATTCCTTGCGCGAGGTGAAATCCGGCCTCGGCACCGGGGCGGTGATCGTCATGGACAAGTCGACCGACGTGATCC
>VGZQ01000116.1 GCA_016872535.1 Rhodospirillales bacterium
CGAAGTCCCTGCTCGGGCGGACGATGGTGATCCTGATCACCCCGCTCGCGATCGTGCAGTTGATTTCGGCGATCGTGTTCTACGACACCCATTGGGGCAAGATCATGGATCGATTGGCGCAAGGCGTGGCCGGCGACATCGCCATGATGGTCCAACTAATCCCTCCCGACGCGAGCTCGGAAACTCGTCACCAAGTAATCGACCTGTTCGCGACCGCCAAGGAACTGGTCATCGATCACCAACCCGGCGCCATCCTGGCGCCGGCGCGGTGGAAACCGCGCGATTGGATCGAGGAATCGCTTAACGACGCGTTGTCGGAGCGCTTGACGCGCCCCTTCGTCGTCGATGCCTCAAGCCACCCGCGCCTGGTCATCATCGACGTTCAATTCGGCGACGGCGTGCTCAGGGCGATGGTTCCGCGCAAGCGGATGTTCAGTTCGACCGCGATCGTTTTCGGTCTGTGGACGGCGGGATCGTCGCTGATTCTGCTCGGGATCGCGATCATTTTCATGCGCAATCAGGTCAAGCCGATCCGGCGGCTGGCCCGCGCCGTCGAGAATTTCGGCAAAGGACGGGATTCGCCACGCTTCAAGCCCGAAGGCGCGCGCGAAGTGCGCCAGGCAGCATTGGCGTTCCAGGCCATGCGCGAGCGTATCCAGCGCCAAATCACGCAACGCACGGCGATGCTGTCGGGCGTTTCGCACGATCTGCGTACCCCGCTCGCGCGCATGAAATTACAGTTGGAAATGATGCCCGCGAACGAAGGCGTCGCCGAACTCAAGGCGGATATCGCGGAAATGGAGCGGATGCTGGAGGAATATCTCGCCTTCGCCCGGGGCGAAGGCAGCGAAGCGCCGACCGACATCGATATCGGAGCCTTGATCAAGGAAGCCGCCGCCGCCGCCCGGCGCGAAGGAAGCGCGGTAACCGTGCGAACCGAGGGCGATCTGGTGGTGCCGGTGCGACCTTCGGCCATGCGCCGCGCCATCGCCAATGTCATGTCCAACGCGATCCGGCACGGTCGCACGGTCGAAGCTGCCGCCCGTCGCGCCGGCGATTGGATCGACATCACGGTCGACGACGATGGCCCCGGAATCCCCAAGGAATCCCGCGAGGACGTTTTCCGGCCGTTCTTCCGGTTGGAATCGTCGCGCAATCCGGAAACCGGCGGCGTCGGGCTGGGATTGGCGATCGTGCGCGACATTCTGCGCGGCCACGGCGGCGACGCGGTGATGGAAGAATCACCCTTGGGTGGCGTGCGGGCGCACTTGCGCCTGCCGGTATGAGAGAGCCGGCTTGAACCGCTAAAACAGCTTGCCGCCGTCGGGCACGGCGAGGTCGGGCGTGACCAGCACCACTTCCCCGTCGGCGTCGGGAAAGCCGAGTACCAGAACTTCCGACATGAATTTTCCGATCTGGCGGGGCGGGAAATTGACCACGGCGGCTACCTGCCGGCCGACCAGACGTTCGGGCGCGTAATGACGCGTGATCTGGGCCGACGACTTGCGGGTTCCGACGGCGGGGCCGAAGTCGATCCAGAGCTTGATCGAGGGCTTGCGTGCCTCCGGGAACGGCTCGGTGCGGATCACGGTGCCGACGCGCACATCGATCCGCGCGAAATCGTCGTAAGCGACGGTCGGCAGGGGTTGGTTCATGGAGCTTCTCCCCATTTCGACCGAAGGTGCGGGAAAGGGGACGCCGAGGCAAATAAAAACCCCCGCCGGGGCCCCGTATTTCGGAGTCCGGCGGGGGTCGGGAGAACTCGCTCCGTGTTTGGAGAGACCTGAGGAAAACGGGGCGAGAAGCGCTGGCGAAAGACGTCCGCGATCAGGCGGCTTTCTTTTCGGTCTTTTCCGGCTTGGCCTTGAGCTTGAGCGCGCCTTCCTTCATCTCGTCGAGAAGGGCGACGACGCGGCTGGAGATCGGCTCGACCACGGCCTCGTTGGTCTCGGCGACCATTTCGGCGATCTCGCGGCCGTTGTCGAGGGCGGCTTCGAACACGCCCTTGGCGAATTCGGCCTGCTTCGCGGTCACGTCCTCGAGGGTGCCGGACTTGCCGATCTCGGAGAACGCGGCGGTGATCTCGTCGAGGGTTTCCTTGACCATCTCGGCTTGGCGCTTGGCGATCTTCTGGGCGTTTTCGGTCGCGACGCGGCCGGCGGCGTTGAAGGCCTCGAGGGTACGGCGCTGGCTTTCCATCACTGCGTCCATGTCGGCGGGCGAATAGCGGTACTGGCGGGCGGCCTTGAAGAATTCGTCGGCCATCTTGACCGGGGTCGCTTGGACGAAGGCCTTGAAGGCGTCGGGCCCGAAGAACGGGTTGGCTTTGAGGAAGTCGGCTTGCATAGTGGGCTCCTGCGGTTTGTTGTGCGGCGCAACGTGAATGACGAGCCTTATTTAAGCCTTATTTTTTTCAAAGTCAACGAAAATGTTGCATCGCACAATAAAAAACTTCGCTAGTGCAATATATCACAATTCGAACAAGGACTTAAGGAAGGAGCAGGGGTATCAGGCCTGGGAAGGTTCCCGCCCGGGGCGCCCCGGGGCCTTGGCCGTCAGTCCGGCGAAGGCGGCCATCAGGGTTTCGGCCGCGCGCAGGCCTTTGTCGAGGGCGGCCATGGTCGCGCTCAGGTCGGCGCTGTCGTCGGCAAGCCAGGCGCGCACCGCGTACAGATAAACGAAACCGAGGCCCTTGGTTTGGGCGGCGCCCAAGGGGCCGCGCGCGGAAAGACCTGCGGTCCGCAAGGCTTCCCTAAGCGAGCGGGCGAGCCGGCACGCGGCGCGCGCCGCCGACGGCGGATCGAACGGCAACTCGCGCGTGAGGCGCACCATCGCCGCGCGGCGGGCGTTGAGGGCGTCGAAGCGGCGCATGAGCACGTCGAACAGCCGGTCGCGAACCGGATTGGAATCGTCGGGCGCGTAGGTTCCTTCCGCCGCCACCGCCTCGTCCATCCGGCGGAAGACGGCGTCGAGCACCGCGTTGCGCGACGCGAACAATTCGCGCGCGGCGTCGGGCGCAAGCCCCGCGCGCTTCGCCATGGCATCTAGGCTGAAGGAACGCCAGCCGTCTTCGGCGATCAACTCGAGCGCGGCCTGGATGGCGCGATCCTCCGGCTTGGCGCCGCGCCGGCGACCGGGATTCCTATGTGACCGTGCCTTTGCCATCGGGTGCTTCCCAAGACGGCAATTATCGCGGAAATCGGATCGGGAGTCAGCCGGCGAGTTCTCGCGAACGCCGGGTCGCCTCGGCGACGGCGCGAGTCATGAGCGGTTTCAGCCCGTCTTCGGCCATCAGCACCTGGAGCGCGGCGGCGGTGGTACCGCCGGGGCTGGTGACGTTCTTGCGCAGTTGTTCGGCGCTTTCGCCCGAGCGGTGCAGCAGTTCGCCCGCGCCCGCCACCGTCGCCCGCGCCAAACGCTGGGCGAGCACATCGGGCAAGCCGGCGGCGCGACCGGCCTCGGCCAGACATTCGGCGAGCAGGAACACGTAAGCCGGGCCGCTGCCGGAAACGGCGGTGACCGCGTCGATCAGTCCTTCATCGTCGACCCATTCCACTTGGCCCACGGCCGCGAGCAGGGTTTCGGCGCGGGCGCGGGTGCGGGCGTCGACACGGGCGTTGGCGGCGATCACCGTGATGCCCCGATGCACGGCGGCCGGCGTGTTGGGCATGGCGCGCAGGATCCGGGCGCCGGGACCGAGCAGCCGTTCGAAATAGGCAATCGGCCGGCCCGCGGCGATTGACAGAAACGCGGCGCCCTTTTCGGCGAACGGGCGATAGGCGGGCAACGCCGCATCGGTCGATTGCGGCTTGACCGCGATCACCACCATGTCGGGCGCGAATCCGGCCGGGAGGCGCGCCGGATCGTCCACAACCGCGACGCCGAACTTGCGGGCGACAGCGGCATCGACGGCCTCAGGCTCGACGACCGACAAATCGGCGGGATTGAAGCCGCGCTCGATCCATCCGGCGAGAAGGGCGCCGCCCATCTTGCCGCACCCGACCAGAAGAACGCGGAACGAATCGGTGCTCACGCCTCGCCCAGGGTGTCGACCAGCGCGGCGGTGAGAGCGTCGGCGGGCGACTTGCCGCCCCAGATCACGTACTGGAACGCGGGATAGAACCGCTCGCATTCGACCAGCGCGGTGTCGAGCAAATCCTCGATCAGTTCCGCGCTCGGCCCCGGAAGTCCGCGCAGCGGCAGCGCGTGGCGGAACATGGGCAGGCCCTCGTCCTGCCACAGGCCGAAGTGGCCGAGCCAGAGTTTTTCGTTGATGAGCGCGAGCAGTTCGCGCACGCCGCCTCGGCGTTCCTCGGGCACGCGCATGTCGAAGGCGCAGGTAAAGTGCATCGCCCCCAACTCCTCGTTCCACGAAAAGTAGAGGCTATAGTCGCACCAGCGTCCGGGCGCCTGCGCCGCCATCTCCTGCTCGTTGCGCCGGTCGAAGGTCCACTCGTTGACCTCGACGATCCGTTCGATCATGTCGAGAGGATTGACCGCTGTCCGCTCGCCCATCGCGGGAGAGACCGTCATTGTCATGCCTCCTTGTTCGCGGGGATTGGGGCGTCTGGCGTGATGACCGTCGGCCCGGCACTTTTCGGGGGGAAAACTCTTGAAACCGCAATACGTTGGGGTGGCCGCGACATATAGTGGAGTTCCCCCGCACCGACTACCATGGGTAACCTGCCACAAACCGCGATTCCGGCGCAAGCGCGGGGATCGGATTCGAATCCGTCGGCCGAACGATTCTGTGGAAAAAACGACTCAACCTGCTGGATCGACTCAAGGAATTCGAACGAGCCAGGCGCGGCGTCGCGGGCAAGAGGCACGGGACGTGCCGATGGGTGCAAGCCCGGCGGGCGGAAACGGCCGCGCGAATCTCCGAATCGTGCGTCGATCGTCAACGCCGCTTGCGCGGGGAGCGTTTGGGCGATTTCTCCAGCGCCGCAAGCCGCTCGGCCAGCCGTTCCTGTTCGGCGCGCGCCTTAAGAGCGATGGCGCGCACCGCCTCGAATTCCTCGCGCGTCACCAGGTTCAGGGAATCGATCAGGCGTTCAAGGCGCGCCCGCGCCAACGCCTCGATCTCGTCCTTCACGCCGGTCATCACGCTGGCGGCGCCGCCGGCCATCTTGGCGATGTCGTCGAGAACGCGATTGCGGGTCTGCATGAATGGCCTCCTCGGGAGTACGGTCGATCTGAGCGGTAATATATCCGATGGTTCGGCGCGCGTCGCCATGCGAACGCTTCATCGCCTTGCCGCCATCCGGGCCTTCGGCCTATAAACGCCCGAAGGCCTGAAGGATTCACCGGGCGGAGTTCCCCCCGTCATGTACGTCGTCACCGGCGGCGCCGGCTTTATCGGCTCGAACATCGTCGCAGCGCTAGACGAACGCCAGCCCGGCTCGGTCTTGGTGTGCGACCGGCTGCGCGACGGCGTCAAATGGTCGAATCTGGCCACGCGCGAACTGATCGACATCGTTCCGCCCGAAGAATTGTTCGCCTTTCTCGATCGCCATGCCCGCGACGTCGAGGCGGTGATCCACATGGGCGCCATCTCCTCGACGGTGGAAACGGACGCCGACCGGATTTTCGTCAGCAAT
This sequence comes from Rhodospirillales bacterium, assembly GCA_016872535.1. NCBI lineage: Bacteria > Pseudomonadati > Pseudomonadota > Alphaproteobacteria > Rhodospirillales > Rhodospirillales bacterium. The sequence continues at coordinate 5,601 of VGZQ01000116.1, forward strand.
TACCGCCTGTCGCTTGGACTGTGGCAGTGGTGCGCCCGCCATCAGGTGCGATTGATCTATGCCTCCTCGGCCGCGACCTACGGCGACGGGGCCCGAGGCTTCGATGACGATGGCGACCCGAAGGCGCTTGCCGCGCTGCGCCCGCTCAATGCCTACGGCTGGAGCAAGAATCTGTTCGACCGCCGCGTCGCGCGGCTGTTGGCGGGCGGCGAGACGTCGCCGCCGCAATGGGCGGGACTCAAGTTCTTCAACGTCTACGGGCCCAACGAGTATCACAAGGGCGACCAGCGTAGCGTCGCGGTGCAGATTTACGAACGCATCAGCCGCGGCGAAGCCGCCCGGTTGTTCAAATCTCACCGGCCCGACTACGGCGACGGCGGGCAGTTGCGCGATTTCATTTGGGTCGGCGATTGCGTCGATATCGTGCTGTGGCTGCTCGATCATCCGGGCGTCTCGGGTCTCTTCAACTGCGGCACGGGCAAGGCCCGCTCGTTCGCCGACCTCGCCGCGGCGGTCTTCGCCGCCGCCGATCGCAAACCGAAGATCGAGTACGTGCCGATGCCCGAAACCTTGCGCGCCAAATACCAGTATTTCACCGAGGCGCGCATGGATCGGCTCCGCGCCGCCGGCTACGGCAAGCCGTTCACCACGCTCGAAGAAGGCGTCCGGCGCTACGTGCGCGATTACCTCGCCCAGGCCGACCGGCACCGGTGATTCGTGCTGCTCGCGGTGCCCTTTCCCGCCATCGATCCGGTGTTGATCGCGATCGGGCCGTTCGCGATCCGCTGGTACGCGCTCGCCTACATCGCCGGGCTTTTGATCGGCTGGCACTATATGCGGGCGCTCGCGGTCAAGACGCCGGTCGCCGCCCGGCCCGAGGAGGTCGACGACTTTCTGGTCTGGGCGACGCTCGGCGTGGTGCTCGGCGGGCGGCTCGGCTACGTGCTCTTCTATCGGCCGGGTTATTATCTCGATAACCCGCTCGAAATTCTCGCCGTGTGGCAGGGCGGCATGTCGTTCCACGGCGGCATTCTCGGGGTGACCGCGGCCGGCATCGCCTTCGTGCGCCGGCGCAAGATCGCGGCGCTGCCGTTCGCCGACCGGCTCGCCTGCGCGGCGCCGAT
>VGZQ01000117.1 GCA_016872535.1 Rhodospirillales bacterium
GCCGCTCCCGCACCCGTGTCGAAACCGGCCCCCGCTCCGGCGGCGCCCGCTCCCATCGCCGCGCCGTCGCCGGCGCCCGCCGCCGCGGGTGCGGAAGGCCCGCTCGCACCCGCCGTGCGCAAGCTGATCGAGGAACACCGGCTCGATCCCGCCCGCATTCCCGCCACCGGTCCCGGCGGCCGGCTGACCAAGGCCGACGTGTTGGCTCACATCGCGGCTCCCGCTCCGGCGGCGCGTCCTACGGTGCCGACGCCTAAACCCGCTCCGGCGCCCGCCGCGCCGACCGGACCCCGCCCGGAGGCCGAGCGCGAGGAGCGCGTGCGCATGACCAAGCTGCGCCGCATCATCGCCGAGCGGCTGAAGGAATCCCAGAACACCGCCGCCATGCTCACCACCTACAACGAGGTGGACATGGGCGCGGCGATGGACATGCGCGCCCAGTTCAAGGACGCGTTCGAGAAGAAGCACGGCACGCGCCTCGGCTTCATGTCGTTCTTCGTGCGCGCGTCCTGCATCGCGCTCAAGGAGTGGCCGGCGGTCAACGCCGAAATCGCGGGCGACGAGATCATCTACAAGAACTACTACCACATCGGCGTCGCGGTCGGCTCGCCCCAGGGCTTGGTGGTGCCGGTGCTGCGCGAAGCCGACAAGATGTCGTTCGCCGAGATCGAAACCCGCATCGCCGACTTCGGCCGGCGGGCCCGCGACGGCAAGCTCGCCATCGCCGAGATGACCGGCGGCACCTTCACCATCTCCAACGGCGGCGTCTACGGCTCGCTGCTCTCGATGCCGATTCTCAACCCGCCGCAGTCGGGGATTCTCGGCATGCACAAGATCGAGCGCCGCCCGCGCGTGGTCGGCGACGAAATCAAGGCTCGCCCGATGATGTACATCGCCATGACCTACGACCACCGCATCATCGACGGCCGCGAAGCGGTTTCGTTCCTCGCCCGGATCAAGGACCTGGTCGAGAACCCGAGCCGCATCATGATCGACGTCTGACATGAGCGAATCCTTCGATCTCGTCGTCGTCGGCGGCGGGCCCGGCGGCTACGTCGCCGCCATCCGCGCCGCGCAGCTCGGGCTGAAAGCCGCCTGCGTCGAAAAACGCGGGGCACTGGGCGGCACCTGCCTCAACGTCGGCTGCATTCCGTCGAAGGCGCTGCTGCAATCCTCCCATCACTACGAAATGGCGGCCAAGGAATTCGCCCACCACGGCGTCAAGGTCGGCAAGCTCGATCTCGACCTCGGCCAGATGATGGCGCGGAAAGAGAAGGTGGTGAAGGAACTGACCTCGGGCGTCGAGTTCCTGTTCAAGAAAAACAAGGTGCACTACGTTAAGGGCACCGCGCGCCTGGTCGCGGCCGATACCCTTTCGATTGCGCCGGCACAGGGCGGCCCCGAACAAACCCTCAAGGCGTCTTCCGTCGTCATCGCCACCGGCTCGGACGTGGCGCCGCTCAAGGGCGTCCCGATCGATGAAAAGAAAATCCTCAGTTCCACCGGCGCGATCGCGCTCGCCCAGGTGCCCGAATCGCTCGCAGTCATCGGCGGCGGCGTGATCGGCCTCGAACTGGGCTCGGTCTGGCGCCGCCTCGGCGCCAAGGTGACGGTGATCGAATTCCTCGATTCGATCCTGCCCGGCATGGACGGCGAAGTCGCCAAGTTCGCCCAGCGCGTGCTCGCCAAGCAGGGCATGACGTTTCGCCTCGCGACCAAGGTCACCGGTGCGAAATCGGGCAAGAAGGTTCGGTTGTCGGTCGAACCCCGGGACGGGGGGAAGTCCGAAACCGTCGAAGCCGACGCGGTCCTGGTCGCGGTCGGACGGCGCCCGTACACCGAGGGCCTCGGACTGGAGGCGGTCGGCGTCGCCCTCGATGCGCGCGGTTTTGTCACCGTCGACCGGCATTTCCAGACCAACGTGCCGGGCGTGTTCGCCATCGGCGACGTGATCGGCGGCGCCATGCTCGCCCACAAGGCCGAGGACGAAGGCGTGGCGGTGGCCGAGATCATCGCCGGCGAGGCCGGACACGTGAACCACGACGCGATTCCCGCCATCGTCTACACCGCGCCCGAGATCGCCGGCATCGGCAAGACCGAGGAACAGCTGAAAAGCGCGGGCCGACCCTACCGCGCCGGCAAGTTCCCGTTCACCGCCAACGCGCGCGCCAAGTGCAATGCCGAGACCGACGGCTTCGCCAAGGTGCTGGCCGATGCCGCCACCGACCGCGTGGTCGGCGCGCACATCGTCGGGCCGCAGGCGGGGGAATTGATCCAGGAAATCGCGCTGGCGATCGAGATGGGGGCTTCCGCCGAGGACCTGGGGCGCACCTGTCACGGCCATCCCGGCCTGGTCGAGGCGGTCAAGGAAGCTGCGCTCGCCTCCTTGGGCCGCGCCATCCACATCTGACGCGGCGGTTCATGATCCCCGTCATCGCGAGGCGGCAAGGCCGCCGAAGCGATCCAGACCTCGCACCTGGATGGCTTCGCCCCTCGCGGGGCTCGCCATGACGATCGGAACCCGCGCCGCGACGCCCGCCGCCCTCACCGCCGTCATCGCCTCGGCGCAAGTCTTCGGCATGGGCGGATACGCCTCGTTCGCGGCGTTGATGCCGGTGTTCATGCCCGAATGGCGCCTCGCCGATTCCGAGGCCGGGTGGATCAACGGCGTGTTCTACGCCGGCTACCTCGGCGCGGTGCCGTGGCTCTCGAGCCTGACCGACCGCGTCGCGCCCCGGCGGGTCTACATCGCCGCGTCGCTGATCTCCGCGCTTGCGAGTTTCGGCTTCGCCTTCGCCGCCGACGGATTCTGGAGCGCGGCGCTGTTCCGCTTTTTCGCCGGGATCGGGCTTGCCGGCACCTACATGCCGGGCCTCAAGCTGCTCGCCGACCACGTTCCCGGCACCGACCAAAGCCGCATGGTGGCGTTCTACACCGCCGGGTTCAGCATCGGCTCGGCGCTGTCGCTGTTCGCCGCCGGCCAGGTCGAGGCGGCGCTGGGCTGGCGCGCGGCCTTCGCCGTCGCCGGCCTCGGGCCGCTGCTCGCGGTGGCGCTGCTGCAATTCCTTCTGCCGCGCGAGGACCCGCGCCCGCACCCGCCGCCCGCGACCCATGTGCTCGACTTCCGCCCGGTTCTCCGTTGCCGCGAGGCGATGGGCTACGTGCTCACCTACGCCATCCACAATTTCGAGGTGTTCGCCGCGCGCTCCTGGCTGGTGGTCTACCTCGCCTTCGCCGCCGCGCTCCGGCCCGATCAATCCGCCGGGTGGTGGGCGCCGGCGACGCTGGCCGCCCTTTTCACCTTGTTCGGCGTGCCCGCCACCATTTTCGGCAACGAACTCGCGATCCGTTTCGGGCGGCGACGGACCATCGCCGGGATCATGGTGGTTTCGGCCGCCGTCGGCCTTACGGTCGGCTTCGCCCCCGGCTGGCCTTACCTGATCGTGGTCGCGCTCGTCGCGCTGCACATGATGACCCAGATCGGCGAATCCGCCGCCGTTACCGCCGGTTCGGTCGCCGCCGCGCCCGCCGGTTACCGGGGCGCCACCATGGCGGTGCACTCGACGCTGGGATTCACCGGCGCGTTCCTAGGCCCGGTCGCGTTCGGCTTCGCCCTCGAATTCGCGGGCGGCAGCGGGACCGAGGGCGCCTGGTTCGCCGCTTTCGCGCTCACCGCCGGCGTGATGCTGCTGGGACCGTTCGCGCTCCGGCTTGCCCGTTCCGCCGCGCCCCGGTAGAGGCGCCCCTCAGGACGCGGGCTTGCCGCCCGCCGCCAGCGTCAGCGCCTTCTTGATCGCCTCGGGGCTGCCCATGATGCTCATGAAGCTGTTGGAGCCCATCATCGACAGGTCGGGGAAATTGATGGCGATGCGGAACCGTGCCGAAAGCGCGTAGACCGTATCGCCCGCCACCACCATTTCGTAGGGCAGGTGGGCCGACGATTTGACGCCCTTGAAGTCGATCTGGCTCATCAGGTAGGTGTCGTCCTGCATGTCGCCGTCGCCCTTCTTGCCGTTCATGGCGACGCCGAACACGGTTTCCTCCTTGCCCGGCACGTCGACGCGATAGACCTTGGTGACGCCCGAAACCCCGGCGGCGAGATTCTTTTCCACCGCCGCCACCGCGTCCGCGTACGACTTGTGACGCGCGAGTTCGTGCGGGTCGTCGAAATACTCCATGCCGAACATGTACTGGTACTTGCGCAGTTCGGCGTCGGTCATGGCTTCTTTTTCCGCGCCGAACTCCTTCTCGGCGCCGAGAACCTTCGCCAATCCGGCCGCGACCGCGCCGAGATCGCCCTTCATGCGGTAGGCGGCGGCCATGTAGCGCGGGTTGGTGTAGGCGATTTGCACCTGGTCCTTGGCTTGGGTGACGGAAATGCGCTGCACCGCGCCGTAGGCGCCGAACCGCGTCTGCGCGGCGGCCGTTTTCAGGGCGTCGCTGGTGACGGCGACGACGACGACCGCCGGATACGGGCTGTAGGACCCGACCACCTGGAAGCCGCCGTTGGCGAGCTTCGCTTTCACTTCGTCGGCGACGCGGGCGACTTGGCCGGGCCCGTTGGCGGCGAGGATGAAGGGGTGCATTTTCGCGCCTTGCTGGGCTTGGCCCGGGCTCGCGGCCAGCGCACAGGCGGCGAAAGCCGCGGCCGACGCCGCGGCGGTCAACGTCTTCATGAAAGTCCTCCCTGTTTCGTTCGTGGCGCGCCGGTTGCCCGGCGCGGCGCGACGAGAGTAGGAGGACAACGCGCGGGCCCGGCAGTACCGGGTTATCGGACGGCGCGCGTCACGCCTACCGGCGGGACGCGCGCGGATGCGCCCGGCGGTAAACCTCGTCGAGGCGCGCGGCGTCGACCTCGGTGTAGCGCTGGGTGGTCGAAAGCGAGGCGTGGCCGAGCAGTTCCTGGATCGCGCGCAGATCGCCCCCGCCCGCGAGCAGGTGGGTGGCGAAGCTGTGGCGGAACGCGTGCGGGGTCGCGGTTTCCGGCAGATCGAGCATCGCGCGCAGGCGGCGCACCTGGCGCTGGGCGACGCCCGGGTTTAGCCGCTCGCCGCGCGCGCCGACGAACAACGGGTCTTTTTCTTTTCCCGCCGGGCGGAAGGCGAGGTAATCGGCGAGCGCGGTCTTGACCGCCGGCAGCAGCGGCACCAGCCGCTGCTTGCGGCCCTTGCCGGTCACCACCAGGGCATCGCCCTTGGGGATATCGCCGCGGTTGAGCGCCAGCGCTTCCCCGATCCGCAGCCCGCAGCCGTAGAGCAGCGCCAGCAGCGCCACGTCGCGCGCGGCGATCCACGGCTCGTCGGAAAGCTCGCCGACGGCGGCAACCGCTTCCAGCGCTTCCGGCTCGCCCAGCGCGCGCGGCACCGATTTCGGCGGGCGCGGCGCGCCCACGCTTGCGATCGCGCCGCAGCGGGCGAGCCCGCACTTTTCGAGAAAGCGGAAAAACCCGCGCACCGAGGACATCGTGCGCGCCGTGGACGATCGCGCGAGGCCGGAACGGTTGCGCCCGGCGAGGAAACCGCGGAAGTCGGCCGGCGCCAGCTTTTCGAGATCGGACACGCCCGGCGGATAGCCGAGATGCTCGGCGAGAAACGCGAAAAACGCCGCCACATCGCGCCCGTAGGCGTCGAGGGTGTGGCGCGAAAAACGCTTTTCATCGCGAAGCCAGCGCCGCCATTCCTCGGCGGCGCGGACGAGGGCGGGTTCGGCCGCGAACGTTATCAGCCCGTCTTCCCGTGCCATCGGCCGACGCACGCCTCGAGGACGCGGGCCAGGAATTGCAGCAACTCGGTCCCCTGCCCGGGATGGAAGGTGCCGCTGCGCGAGCCGAGCGCCAGCAGCCCCGACGGCAGCACGCGATCCGGACGCAGCCGCGCCAGCGCCGCCGAGCGCACCAGCCCGGCGGCGCCGCCGAACAGGGTGCCGTCGTCGCGGACGTCGCGCACCAGGCGCACGTCCTTGTCGACGCCGATCAATTCGTCGACTGCGCCGGTCTTGAGGTAACGGGTTTCCGAGGTCACCAGTTCGGCGAGCGGGCGGTCGCCCGCCTCGAACGCCAGCACCGCCACGTCGATGTCGAGCAGGAGCGGCACGTCCTCCTGCACCACCCGGAGCAGATGCTCGAACGACGCCGCCGCCAGCAGCGCCAGCACCGCGGCATGGGTGCGGGTCTGCACCGTCATGTTGTTGCGGCTGGTTTCGATCACCTCGATCGCGCAGTTGCGCAGTTCGGCGATCTCCTCGATCCGGCGGTCGAGCATTTTCTTCTGGATGTCGACCACGCCTTCCGCCCAGCGTCCGGGCGCGGCCATGGCCAGCAGCAAATGGCCGTGGGCCTCGAAGAAATCGGGGTGGCGGGCGAGGTAGCGGGCGACCTGATCGGCGTTGACGTCGTCGGCGTTCACGTCGGCGGCGGGCGCGGCGTCGGCCTCGCTCCGGGTCTTGCTGGTGCTCATGTGCC